>JACPKS010000004.1 GCA_016186905.1 Deltaproteobacteria bacterium | reverse complement strand
AAAGAAATCTTCGCGAACCCGTTGCATCCCTACACACGGGGTCTTTTGAGCTCGCTTCCGTCGCTTGAGAAAAAGAAGCGCTTGGAAACGATCGCGGGCATCGTGCCGAGCCTTTTGGAGCTGCCGAAGGGCTGCCGCTTTCAAACGCGCTGCCCGCACGTATTCGAACTCTGCCGTGGCGAGGAGCCGGAGCTTCGCGAGGTCGCCCACGGCCACTGGATCGCGTGTTACAAGGACCTCCAGCGGCGAGACGCTGGGATTGGTCGGCGAATCGGGCTGCGGAAAATCCACGCTCGGGCGCTGCGTTCTGAGACTCATAGAGCCGACCGCTGGACAGGTCGTGTTCGACGGAAAAGACATCACGATGATTCCTAGCGCGGAGATGAGAAAGCTGCGCCGCCGGATGCAGATCATCTTTCAAGATCCGTACGCGTCACTCAATCCGCGCATGACGGTTGGAGACACCGTCGGCGAGCCGCTTGAAATTCACGGGCTTTACAAGGGCGGGCGCGACCGGCGCATCCGGCAGCTTCTTGATCTCTGTGGCCTGCGCGCGGAAGCGATGAATCGTTATCCGCATGAGTTCTCGGGCGGCCAGCGCCAGCGCATCTGCATCGCGCGCGCGCTCGCGGTTGAGCCGGAATTCATCGTGTGCGACGAGCCGGTGAGCGCGCTCGACGTTTCCATCCAGTCGCAGATCCTGAACCTCATGATGGAATTGCAGCGGGAGTTGAAGCTTACGTACCTGTTTATTTCGCATGACCTGAAAGTGGTGAAGCACGTAAGTAGCCGAGTGGCGGTAATGTACCTCGGTAAAGTGGTGGAACTTGCGACGTCGGAACAGATTTACAGCGAGCCGCAGCATCCTTATACGAAAGCCCTTTTGTCCGCGATCCCCGTTGCCGATCCGTCGATCAAGAAGGAGCGAATCATCTTGCAGGGAGATGTGCCGAGCCCGATTCATCCTCCGGCAGGCTGTTATTTTCATCCGCGGTGCCCGATCGCTCGCGAAAACTGCAAAGGTGCGTTCCCTCCGCTAGAGAAACACGCTGTGCCTTCGAGCGATCCGGTACATGTTGCCGCGTGCTACTACGCCGGCGATTCGATCATCCTGTAAAAGGTGCCGACCTACTAATCGTGGTGTGCTGCGGCATAATACTAGGCAGCCATTTACTATGCTGCGGCACACCACGATTAGTAGGTCGGCACCTTTATTTTAGCTCCTAAACTGCCGATATGCAGAGGAAGAGGAGTGCGGAGTATCGCGCGCCCATTATGGAAAACGCGTCGTCGCAGACATTCGTAGCGGTGGATGAGGCGAGCCTGAAAGAAGGCATGATCCTCGACCGTCCGCTCTACATTTTTCTCGAGCGGAACCAGCGGTTCGTGCGCCTCGCGAACGCGCTCCATCCGCTCGAGGAGCGAGTGTTTTCGAAACTCCGCAAATCCGGAAAGATTTTTTCGACCATCGAGCCGTCTGAGACGCGCTATCCGCGTCTGACCGCGGCCGCGAAAAACGTGCGCGCGCTCTGCGAAGATCGCGACGCGGCTCCGTTCGAGAAGAATCGCGAGACGCGGGCGGCGCTCAAACCGGTGATCGAGATCGTGTTCCAGAATGACGCCGACGGGCTGACGCTCAACGAGCCGGTCGCTGCCGTGCTGTTCATGCATCTTGTGCTGGGAGTGCCGGCGGCGGGGACGCTTCGCTGTCTTGAGGATCGTTCCGTGGAAGCGTACGAGCGCGGAATCAAATGCGCCGCGGTTTGCGGAATCTTCGCGCTGTTGCTGGGATACGCGGACACGGGCCTCCTGCGCCAATACATCTCGGCTGTTTTTTGCAGCGAACTGCACGCGCTCGGAGACGCCGAGGTTTCGCTTCCCGAAAAATTCGACGTGAGATTTTCGGGTATTCTCGATGGAGCGGAAGCCGATACGGCGGGCGCGTCGAACGACGAGCTTCGCGACCTGATGGCTGTCGCGCGCGAAGTGGCCGCTGGTTCGATCGCGCCGGTGACGCGCGCGTACCGTAAGATTCGCCGGCTGTTCGCGGCGGCTTCGGCCGCGGCGCCGCCCGAAGCGCTCGGTTCGGCGTTGGAGGCGGCGGCATGAGCAGCATGAAGGCCATCGCGCTCAAAACCGACTTCGGAATCGAGGATCTGCTGAAGGCCAAGTCGAGGGTCGTCTTCGAGAACATCTTCTCCACGCGGCACATCGGCCGCGTGATGGACTTTTTTCTCTTCGAGGCGGAGCCGTTCTTCAAGAGCGTCAACGACACGGGTTTCTTCGAGTACCGCTTTCGCCATGCGCTCGAGCTTGGCATTTTCAACGCGTGGAGCAATTACCGCCGCGGCGAAGCCGTCAAGTGCGTCGAGGTCGAGGTCGGCTGGGACGAGTCGCGGCTCGTTCTCGCGTTCACGCATTCGATCGACGCGGACGTGACGGGATTCGCGCCGGGCTCGACGCCTTCGAACGAGACGGCCGTCCGGATGCAGAAGATGCTCGAGCAGATCCGACAGCTTTGCGACGGGCTTCTCGTGCGTTACAGCCCGCAAAGCGGGCGCGTGCAGGCGATCGCGTTCCTCTCGGCCGCGGAAGCCGCCGCGAAGGAAGAGCCGGAATTTCTTGAAGTGACGCCTGCCTCGATCGAGAAAACGCGCGGGGATGCTGTGTCAGCCGTGCCCGAGCCGCTTTCGGCGGGAAAAGTCGATGCGTTCCTGGCCGACGAAAAACAGGACGCCATGCCGCGGAAGGGTGCGCGCGGCGCGATCGCGCCGGCCTCCGGTGAAGGCGAGACGAGGGTCTCAGGCGTCGATCTTACCGAAGAGGACTGGCTTAAGCGCGTGGCCGGCGAGCACGCCCAAGCCGAAGGCGCGACCAGAGTCGGCGGCGGTAAAGACCAGACGTCCGAAGAACTCGTCCGGCTCAAACGCGACGCGCGCATTTCAAGCGAGGAGGCGGTCAAGATCAAGGCAGGCAAGCGCGCGGAGGAGGATTCGAAGGTCGTCATCTCCGGCGGGGCAGGGGAATCCGGCGAGCTTCTTGCGCTCGATAAGGACATTCTTCCTAAGGGCGGGAGCGCCGAAGGCACGACGATCACCGTCGAGGGCGAGGGCGCGCCCGACGTCGACGAAGCGGAAACGATGAAGGAAGTCGAAGAAAACGTTCAGCTTATTTCTGACAGTATTCGCGGCGACATCGTCGCCGCCTTTCCGGATTTGGAAGCCGACAAGTACAAGGAGTTCTACCGCAAGGCGACCGAGACGATCAGCTCGAGTTACATCAATACGATCCAGAATCTCAAGCAGGTGCACAAGATCGAGCTCGAAGCGAAGGTCAAGCTTTACAAGGAACGCGTTCAAGCGCTCTCCGCGCGCATCGACGAGCTTCGGCTCAAGGCGGGTGAGGATCCCAGCGTCGACCGCGAAGCAGACGCGGCCCCGATCGGCGAAATCGCGACGGACGTGGATTTTGATTCCATCCTCTCCGAGTATTCACGCGCGCTCGAAGGCGGCGACGTTCCAGACGCCGCGAAGACGTGGGCGCGCAACCTCATCGACGGCATGAAGAAGGAGCGCGGCGAGTTCAGCCACCGCGTGAAGGAATTCGAAGCCCATGCGCGCAAGCTTGAGTTCGATTTTAAGGGCAAGGAAACGGGGATGAAAGAGCTCCTGCGCGTGAAGGACGAGTTGCTCAGGCAGCGCGAGCTCACGCTCGAGAAAACGAAGGAATCACTCGGCAACGCGCTCGGAACGCTCGAGAAGATGCGCGCGATGGAGAAGATTTCGGATAAGGGCGAGCTGACCGGCAAGCTCATGACGAGCGAGAAGATGCTCTCGCTCGCCAACGAAAACGCCGAGCGCGCGTCGAAGAAGCTTGAGGAAACCCACCAGAAGTGGATGGCCGAACTCAATGCGCGCGCGGTCTTTCAGAAGGAAGTCTCCGTCAAGGGCCGGCTGGTCGATGATCTGCAGCGCAGACTCGAGGTTGCGTTGAAATCGAAAGGCGAGAGCGGCAAGGCTGGCGGCGAAGTCTCACAAAGGGTGATCGAGACCCTGAAGGGTCAGAACCGCCTGCTTCAGGACAAACTTGCGGCGGCCAACGCCAATATCGCGAAGGCGAACGCGATGAGTATGGAGGCGAAACGGGCCGGTTCTGCCGGCGGCGATGCCGAGTCCCGCCATAAACTTGAGCAGTCCAGCAAGCTCATCCGCGCGCTCAAGGAAGAGACTGAGCGGTTCCACAAAAAATACGACGAGGCGCGAATGTCCGAGACGAAGCTGCGCGTGGAAATCGCGCGGCTGCAGGCGCAACTCAAGGCGGGCAAGCGGTGAGCGCGAGGACGCGATAGGGAGCTGGCGATGCGGATGCTGTTGCGGCCGGAATTCCTGAACGGGCCATTTGGCGATCCGGCTCTATATATACGTGAACTCAATAGTGCTGCCGCGATGCTCGTGGACTGCGGCGACCTGTCGCGCCTCGGGACGACGCGCCTGCTGAAGGTCTCGCGGATTTTCCTGAGCCATTGCCACATCGACCACTTCTTCGGTTTTGATCTCTTCCTGCGCGCGCAGATGGCCGTCGATCGCACGACGACGATTTACGGGCCGCCCGAGACTTCCGAGCGCGTGGGCGGCAAGCTAAGGGGCTACACATGGAATCTCATCGGTGACCGCAATATCGAGCTCGTTGTTGTGGACCTTGATCCGAAGGCGAGCCGGAAGCGAACGACGCGCTTTCATTCCAGGAGCCGATTTCTTCCGGCGGAGGCGAGCGAGGAAGCGTGGGATCCGCGACAGCCGGTGTTTGATGCCGGCACGTACCAGGTGAGCACGGCTGAGCTGTATCACCGGACTCCGTCACTCGCTTACGTTATCGAGGAAAAGCTCACGGTCGGCGTGAACGCCGGCGTGCTGCGCGAGCTCGGATTGAGGCCGGCTGCCTGGATTAACGCGCTCAAACGCCTCTTTCTGTTCGGCGGCATCGAGAGCGCGATGCTCGACGTAACGCTTGAGGCCGGCGGAAGCCGGTCGTACCCGGCGGCGGAGCTTGCACGGCGCCTCTTGATTCCGCGGCAGCGCCACAAGATCGCGTACGCGACCGACGGCGCCGCGAGCGCGGGCAATCGCGGCAAGCTCGTCGATTTGATCCGGGGAGCGGACCTGTTTTTTTGCGAGACGTGTTTTCTCGAGGAAGACCGCGCGCTGGCGGACGAGACGAAGCACTTCACGGCGGCGTTCGTGGGAAGTGTTGCGCGCGAGGCGGGCGTGAAAAAACTCGCGCCGTTCCATTTTTCGAAACGCTATCTGGGGCGGGCTGACGAAGTGATTGCCGAAGTGTCGCGTGGTTTCGGAGACGAGGTTGTGCGGCTTGTGCCGGCCGGAATGAAAGACGGGGAGGAAATATGGGAAGAAAAGGAATCCGCCTGAGGGTCGGCGCGGTCATGGCGGTGTTGGCCGCGGTTTCGGTATCGGCCTTCGGTACGGAAGACGCAGGTCTGTACAGCGCGCCGGTGCCGCTGAGCAAATCGAAGTCCAAGGCGGAGAGGGGAATCGCATCGTACTCGGATCAGGAGATCCTCAAGAACGAGAACGAAAAAGTCCTCACGCAGAACGGATTGATCAGGCAGGTGAAATCGATTCGCTTTCTCACTCCAGCGGGCATTGAGCGCGCGATGACTTCGCGGTCGTGTACTTTCGGGCCCAAAGACTACTGGTACGCGTTCGGCCTCGACGGCGGGTGCGGCGTGAACGCGGGCAATATGGCCGGAAAGACCAACGCCGACATTCAAATCAACCAAAAGATCGCCTGTACCTTAAACGTCAATCTCGCCAGCTGCCAGATTCTCGGCGGCATGGGTATCGATGGGCTGAATTCCTGCAACGACGGAACGGGGGAAACGAACACCCAAAACCTCTCGGTCGCGAAGACCGGAGGATCGAACTCGGGGACGCTCTCCAACAACATCTGTCTTAGCCCGGCGCAGCTCGAGAAAATCAAGACCATGATGTTGAGCCTCTACGTTCCGCCGAAAATGCGCTTGCTGAAGGTTGTGCTCGGCGGATATCCGGGCGTCAACTGCGCCGGTGGATGGGGCGCGGACGTGTTTTTCGGTACGTGCGGCATCATCCATCACAACGGGGACGTGCCGAGCGGGAAGTGATGGTGGGCCGCTCCAGCAATTAAAGGTGTCGATGGGGAAGAAGTTCTTATTTTTGCTCCTTATTTTGGTCCCAAGCACCGCTACATTTGCGGCCGCACCCGTTTGTTCCGCGTTGCTTCAACGGATTGAAAACGCTGACTTCATGACCGCGCGAGATTTGAGCGCTTACAAGGAACTTTTTGGAGCAAGGTTTTCAAAAAGTCTTGCGGCCATGGGTCCTGAAGATGTTTGGCTTGATGCTGGATCAGGACAGACATTCGCCATGATGGATTACATGGAAGCAAGAAATGAAAATCAAACGGCGCGAGGCATTGCCGTCTCATATACGGAGCCGCATTTTTCATCCAAAAAGGTGCAAAGCGCGTTTAATAAATTTCAGAGAGAAGATCGGTTCAAGGTTATTTCAGGCGTCTATTTCGAGGATGTTCCCAAGAACGCGCTGGGATCGCCGAAACTGATCACTGATCTATATGGGGTCATTTCCTATTCAAGCGCTCCGGATGTGATATTGAGTCGATACCTGGATATTCTTGACCCCGAGGGGAGTATTTACATATACACCCGTCGCATCAATACCCTTATTCGGAGTCTCGACGGCGTCGAGATGGACTTCTTTGATTATGTAAAATCAATTCCCGGAATCCAGGTCGTAAAAAACAATCCGGGTCCCTTCACGCCTTACATATCGATTCAAATCCATAGAACAGAACAGTTCAAAAGCGGCAATGTTCCTGCATTAAAGTTGTTGAAGATGACTGACGGTGCTCCGCCGGTTCGGCGTTATCGAGTGATCCGGGTTCATTAGTCATGTTTTCCGTACATCTCGCGTTCGCAATTCCTTCGCGTTAAGGCACGCTTGTCGCATCTTCCATTCTCCGCGCCGGTTAACGGGTAAAAATCCGGCATCTTGATTTCTGTAACCAAATTAGGATACAATTAGATGGGAAGATGGAAGAGGTTTGGGGTGATTGTGGCTCTTATTATCGGGGATCACGCCCCCAGACATGTCCATGTCTATGAGGACGGGAAGCGCGTTCTAAAGTTCGACATTGAGAACTGGAAAGTCATGGAAGGAAAAGTGACCCCTAGATCTAAGCGTGCACTGGAGTCCTTGAGAGATGAAGGAGTATTCGATGAGAGATCCGATTTTTGAAAGCATCATTCCGAATTACAGAAAAAACGTTCTTGAGATCGTTCTCGTGGAATCTCGTAAAAAAAGGAAATATTTTCTTCCATTTTCGGTGTTCGATGGCCCGAAAATTTCGTCGAAAAACCGTTTTCGGTCCATTCGGATTGATTCGGAATTGAATCGTCAGGCCGCGGAATTTGTTCTCGATGATGGGAGTAAAGGCGATTTTCACGTGGATTACGTTCTTTATCACTGTGACCCTTCTTATGACTGGTCGCCGGTCAATCAGCTAAAAAAAGTCCTTAAAGGTGAACTCGAGGCGTCGCGGCTTTCGATTCGCGTGATTGCGGATGCACTCAAGACATCGCCGTCCCAGGTCATGCGGCTCTTGCAGCAAAATAAAGCCTCAAAGCAGCTCACACAGCTCTTTCAGATCGCGGGACTGGCCGGATACACGGTCGAGTTCAAGCTGAAAAAGAGGAAGGCGGCCTGAGGGAAAGTACGCCTTTTTCGCTTCGCAGGCGCGTCGCCTCACGCTTTATCCTGTGCTAAGGTGAAAAAGTGCCGACGTGGTGGAATTGGTAGACACGCTAGGCTTAGAACCTAGTGCCGCAAGGCGTGGGGGTTCGAGTCCCTCCGTCGGTACCACCTTACTCGCTGCTTTTGCCTTCATGCTCTGGCAGAAAGAATTTGCGTCTTTTACGAGGACTTGTTAGAACAAATCCGCAGTAAATACACACACCCCGCCTTTTTAGGTTGGTGCTGTTCTCGGGGCGAGAGCTTCGGGAACGGAGAACGGGGTGGAGGCGGGCGCTGCCAGGCGCTCATAACCAATTGAAGTCGCGAAGGCGCGCGCGGAACGCGCGCGAATAACAGGAGAAATCATGCCCAATGTCACGATGAAGGAACTGCTCGAAGCCGGTGTCCATTTCGGCCACCAGACCAGCCGCTGGAATCCGAAGATGAAGAAGTACGTCTTTGGCGCGAGAAACGGGATCTACATCATCGATCTTCAGAAGACCGTTCAGCATGCCCGCGAAGCCTGCGCATACGCGCAGAAGGTGACGGCCGAAGGCAAGAAGCTCCTTTTCGTCGGAACGAAGAAGCAAGCCAAGGACGTGATCGTCGAGGAAGCCACGCGCTCCGGCCAGTTCTTCGTCGCCAATCGCTGGCTCGGCGGCATGCTGACGAACTATCAGACGATCAAAGCGTCGATCGACCGCTTGAAGAAGATCGAGAACATGAAGACCACGGGCGACTTCGACCTCCTGCCCAAGAAGGAACAGTCGATGCTCAACCGCGAGGTGCAGAAGCTCGAATCCTCGCTTGGCGGAATCAAGGAGATGAAAAAACTTCCGGGCGCGATTTTCATTATCGACCCGATGAAGGAGTACATCGCGGTGAAGGAAGCGCGCAAACTCGGAATCCCGACGATCGCCGTCGTCGACACGAACTGCGATCCCGACGACATCGACTACGTCATCCCGGGCAACGACGACGCGATCCGCGCGATCAAGCTCTTCTCGCATCTGGTTGCCGAGTCGTGCGTCGAAGGCACGCGCGTATTCCAGGAAAAAATCAAGGCCGACGAGAAGCTCGCGGCACAGCTCGCGAAGGACGAGGCCGAGGAAGCCAAGAAGGTCTCGCGCTTTGAGGGCGATATCGACCTGCGCGGGCCGGATGAAGCCGAGCTCGCGGCGGCGGCTTCCGAAGAGGAAGCCCCGGTTGAAGAGGGAGCAGCGGCTCCAGTGGCCGCGACCGCGGCCCCTGCCAAGGCAGCCGAGACCCCTTCCAAGAATTGAAGGAGCATGAAAATGGAAATCTCAGCGGGACTGGTGAAAGATCTCCGCGAAAAAACCGGCGCGGGAATGATGGATTGCAAGAAGGCGCTCACCGAAACCAGCGGCGACTTCGAGAAGGCCGTCGAGTTTCTGCGCAAGAAAGGCCTCTCGTCCGCGGCGAAGAAAGCCGGCCGCACCGCGAGCGAAGGGCTCATCTCGAGCTACATCCATGCCGGCGGAAAGATCGGCGTGCTGGTCGAGATCAACTGCGAAACCGACTTCGTCGCGCGTAACGAGCAGTTTCAGGCGTTCGTGCGCGACGTCGCGATGCACATCGCGGCCGCGAATCCGCGGTACGTGCGTCCTGACGAGGTGCCAGACGCGGTGATCGATAAGGAAAGGGAGATCTTCCTCGCTCAGCTCAAGCAGGATCCCAAGAACGTCAGCAAGCCTCCGCAGGTGATGGAAAAGATCATCGCGGGCAAGGCGCGGAAGTTTTTGGACGAGGTCTGCCTCGTCAATCAGGCTTACGTGAAGGATCCCGGCAAGACGATCGCGCAGCTCACGACCGAAGTGATCGCGAAGATCGGCGAGAACATCGTGATTCGCCGGTTCACGCGCTTCCAGCTCGGCGAAGGGCTCAGAAGCGGCGAAGCGCAGGCGTCGGCCTGAGATCGGAACGCGGGCAAATGGGCGCGGACCAGCGAAGCGGACAAGCCAAATATAAACGGATTCTTCTTAAGCTTTCGGGCGAGGCGCTCGCGGGCAAGGCCGGCTATGGCATCGACACGGACGTGCTCGCGGTGATCGCGCGCGACATCAAGGAGATTCGGGAACTCGGCGTCGAAGTCGGCGTCGTGCTCGGCGGAGGCAACATCTTTCGTGGCCTTGCGGCCGCCGCGCACGGAATGGATCGCGCGCAGGCCGACTACATGGGAATGCTCGCGACGGTCATGAACAGCCTCGCGCTCCAAGACGCGCTCGAGCGCCTCCAGGTATTCACGCGCGTGCAGTCGGCGATCGAAATTCAGGAACTTGCCGAACCGTACATCCGCCGCCGCGCGATTCGCCACATCGAGAAGAAGCGCGTCGTGATCTTCGCGGGAGGCACGGGGAATCCGTACTTCAGCACCGATACCGCCGCGAGCCTGCGGGCGATGGAGATCAACGCCGACGTGATCCTCAAGGCCACGAAGGTCGACGGCGTTTACGACTCTGATCCGCTCAAGAGCAAAGACGCGAAGCTTTTTCGCGAACTGACCTACATCGAAGTGCTGCAGAAGAATCTTAAGGTGATGGATTCCACGGCGATCTCGCTTTGCATGGACAATGCGTTGCCGATCATCGTGTTCAACCTCGGCCGCCATGGCGCGATCCGCGACGTCGTGATGGGTAAGCCGGTGGGAACGGTCGTTAAACCAGGAGAAGAAAAACGATGAGCAAACAGGTGATCGACGCGCTCGCAGCGCGAATGACGAAAACACTCGGCAATCTCCGCACCGAGCTCGCGAAAGTTCGGACCGGACGCGCGACGCCGACTCTTCTCGACAGCGTGAAGGTCGATTACTACGGATCGATGATGCCGATCAGCCAGGTGGCCTCGATCACGTGCCCTGAGGCGCGGACAATCCAGATCCAGCCGTGGGAGGGCGGGATGCTTCAGCCCATCGAGAAGGCGATCCTCACCGCGAACATCGGATTGGTGCCGCAGAGCGACGGCAGGATCATCCGCGTGCCGCTTCCCATGCTGACTGAAGAGCGTCGCAAGGAATTCGTGAAGCTCGTGAAAAAGCTCGGCGAGGAGAACAAGATCGCGCTTCGCAACGAACGCCGCGACGCAAACGAAGAAGTCAAAAAACTCGAGAAAGGGAAGCAGCTTACCGAAGACGACGCGAAGAAGGCGCAGGACCAGGTTCAGAAAAAGACCGACGAGTTCGTCGCCGAAGTGGATAAGCTCATCGCGGCCAAAGAAAAAGAGATCATGAGCGTCTGACGCTCGCAAGCGTCCGAGCCACGGCGATGCCCGCATCCGAACTCCCCCGACACGTCTCGATCATCATGGACGGGAACGGCCGCTGGGCCGAGTGCCGCGGAAAGCCGCGCATCTACGGCCACATCCGGGGTGCCAGCCGCGTGCGCGAGCTCATCCGCGAGACGCATCGCCTGGGCATCCACGCGTTGACGCTGTACGCGTTTTCCACCGAAAACTGGAGCCGCCCCGCCGACGAGGTCGGCGCGCTCATGCGCCTGCTGCTCAAGTGGCTCGGCCGCGAACGCAGGGAAATGATGCGGAACAATATCCGTTTTCGCGCGCTCGGTTCGGTTGAGCGGCTGCCCGCGGACGTTCTCGCGGTCGTGCGTGAAACCGAGGAGATGTCGCGTGGGAATACCGGGCTGCAATTTTCGCTCGCGCTCTCCTACGGAGGGCGCGAGGAAATCCTGCGCGCGGCGCGCCGGCTTGCACGGAGAGCGGCTCGCGGCGAGCTCGATCCGGCCGCGATCGACCAGAAGGTATTTTCGCGCGAACTTTACTCGGCGGAGATCGGAGATCCGGATCTTTTGATTCGCACGAGCGGCGAACAAAGGGTGTCGAATTTCATGCTCTGGCAGCTTGCTTACACGGAGCTTCATTTCGTCGAATCGTTTTGGCCGGATTTCACGGCTGAGCATTTTCGTAAAGCGTTGCGGTCTTACGCCTCGCGCGAGCGAAGATTCGGACTCGTGAAGCCGAAAGCGAAAGAGGCCACGGCATGACGGTAGAACGCGAAACGGGGGTCCGCGTGAAGACAGCCGCCGTAGGCGCGGCTCTGCTTCTCGCGGCTCTGCTTTTTGGCGGTCACTTCGGCAGCTCGGTGGTGACCGCGCTGCTTGCCGGAGCGATGAGCTGGGAGATGTCGAAGGTTTTTTACCGCCTGCCGGATTTTCAGGAAAAAACGAAAGCGCTGCTCGGTTCGGCGTGGCTCATGGTTTTCGCGAACATCCTTTTCCCGAAATCGGGGCTCGAGTGCCTCATCGCCGCCTTCGCCGGAATGTTCGCGTATTTTCTCGTGACCGCCGAGCGGCACCCGCAAGCGCTCAAAGAGCATTTCGAGGAGCTGATCTATACGGTGTTCATCCTCGTCTACGTCGTGCTTTTCATGGAGTTTCTCCCGCTGATTCGCAGAGGCCCCGACGGCGTGTTCTGGCTGCTCATGTTCCTGGCCGTCAACTGGGCCGGGGATTCCGCGGCGTACTTCGTCGGACGCCGGTACGGCAGGCGAAAACTTTACCCGCTCGTCAGTCCGGGGAAGACCATCGCGGGCGCTGTGGGCGGGCTTGCGGGCAGCATTCTCGCCGCGCTTCTGTTCAAGTGGCTCGCTTTCCGCGAACTCAGCCATTTCGGAGCGCTTTTCACCGGTTTCGCGGTCGGAATCTTCGCGCAGATCGGCGACCTCTGCGAGTCGCTGTTCAAGCGCGCGTACGGGCTCAAGGACTCGGGGAGAATCCTGCCTGGCCACGGGGGAGTGCTCGATCGCTTCGATGGAATCCTTTTTTCGCTTCCGGTCATGTACCTCTGCGTCAGGCTTTTTGCCTAGTTTTGCATAATTGAAAGGCAGCGGAATCATTGCTAGCATCGAACGATGCTGCAATACGTGTTGGCTTTCGTCATCCTGCTGGGGCCGCTCATCTTCGTGCACGAGTTCGGCCATTTTCTTTTCGCGAAGCTCTTCAACGTTCGCGTCGATACCTTCTCGATGGGATTCGGCCCAAAGATTTACCGCCGCAAGAAAGGCGAAACGGAGTATTGCCTCTCGGCCATTCCGCTCGGCGGATACGTCAAGCTTCTCGGGCAGGATCCGAACGAGGAGGTGCCGAAGGACCAGGAGCACCGGATGCTGAGCAAGCAGGAGCCGTGGAAGCGATTCCTCGTGTTCATGGCCGGTCCGCTTTTTAATTTTCTCTTCGCGGTCGTGATTTTCGGAACGATTCTTCTGGTCGGAGAGCCGCATGTCGCCTCGATCGTCGAACGCGTGACTCCTGGCTCGCAGGCGTACCAGGCCGGTTTTCGCTCGAGCGACTTGATCACCGCGGTCGGTTCGCGCGTCGTCAACAAGTTCGACGAGGTTCAGGACATCGTTTCGGAATCGTCGGGCAAGGAACTCGTCTTTCGCGTCAAACGCAAAGACGGATTCCACGAGTTGCGCGCGATTCCCAGGCCGACGTCCGGGTTCAGCGTGTACGGCGAAGTGACGGAAGTCGGCCGAATCGACGGCCTTTTCGCGTTTGGCCGTTATACCGCGATTGGAGTTTCGGATCCGCGCTCGCCCGCAGCGAAGGCTGAGCTTAAAACCGGTGACGAAATTGTAACTTTCAACGGCGCTCCGGTGAAGAGTTTTGAAGCTCTTTCCGAGCGGGTTGACGAAGAGCTCTCGAAGACGGGTGATTCGAAAAAGGGAACGGTTTTTACATTCGGGGTCGTGCCGCACGCCATCGCGTACTGGCAGTTTGATCGCAGGCCCTCTCCGATTCAGGCGGCGACTCGCGAGGTGAAGCTTCCCGCGAGGAAACTCGGGGAGCTTGGGATTTATTCTTCGGAGCTTTTCGTGGCTTCAGCCGTGAAAGGCTCGCCCGCCGAGGCCGTAGGGCTGCTTCCGGGCGATCGGCTCGTCGCGCTCGACGATTATGCGCTTCCGTCGTTCAATGATTTACGGGATCAGGTCCAGGCCGCCGGCGAGAAGTCGGGGAAATTCGTCTTGCGCTTCGAGCGCCTGGGGAAAATCCTCTCGCGTGAGATCACTCCCACGGCAAACGAGGTCAAAGACGCGCTCGGGCGGGACATCAAGCAGTATCTCATCGGCGTGTATCCGCTGTTCGCGCCGAGCGAGCCGCAAACCTTCGTGGAGCGCAGTTTCAATCCCCTTACGATCACGGTCGAGGCCTGGTCGCGCGCATTGGATCTGACGTCAAAGACGATCATCTCGCTTAAAAAACTCATCACGCGGCAGGTGTCGATGGGAACGCTCGGCGGCCCGCTGCTCATCGGGAAGCTCGCGGGCGATTCGCTCGGCAGGGGACTCGCGCATTTCCTTAAAATGATGGCGCTGATCAGCATCAGCCTCGCGGTGTTCAATATCCTGCCGGTTCCGATTTTGGACGGCGGGCACATTTTTCTTCTGCTCGTGGAAGTCGTGCGCGGAAAGCCGATCTCCGTGCGGCAGAGCGAGGTCGTCCAGCAGTTGGGACTCACGCTGATCCTGCTTCTTCTCGTCGTCGTGATGTTCAACGACATTTCGCGCGTCGGCCTGCCCGCCATCCGGCGGATGTTCGAATAATTTTCGGCATGAAAATCCTCGCGCTCGACACCTCCCAGCTTCAGGCGGCCGTCGCCTTGCTCGACGGGGATGCGCCCGCGCTTCGAGTCGCGGCGTCAGCCGTGGGCTCGACGTCGGTGAGTCACAGTGAATCGATTCTGCCGCTGATCGATCAGGTTTTGGGGTGCACTCTCGCCGGAAAGAAGGTGGCCGAACTCGACGCGTTTGCGGTCGGCGTTGGTCCGGGTTCGTTTACCGGAGTTCGCATCGGGTGCGCGACGATCAAGGCGCTCGCGCAGGCCACGTCCAAGCCTGTCATTCCATTTTCTTCCCTTAAAGCCCTCGTGTTTTCAGCGGCTGAGCGTATCGATGTCGGGCTTGCCGCACTGGTCAACGCGTACCAGGGGCTTGTCTTCACCGGCGCGATCGAAGCGCCATTTAAGGGGGCGGCCGAGTGGCGCGAGCAGGCGATTGCCGCCGCGGATTTCAGCCGTGCTCGATTTAGCGCGAACGGCGCGCCTCGCGAGGCGACGTTGTGTGGCTCGGGCGCGCACCTTTACTGGAGCAAGATCGAGGAAATCGCGCGTGAAACCGGAGTGCGGGCGAGCCTGTCGGACGTGCAGTGGGCGACTCCCGAAGGAGTCGCGCGGGCGGTTGCCGAGGAACTCGGGCGCGGAAAACCCGCGCTGAAGCGCTATTCTGAAATTACCGCGAACTACCTGCGGGCTTCACAGGCTGAAATCAAACTTAACGGAGAAGACGGACATGGAAAATCAGATGCATAAGGCTCGCGCCGCAGCTGGCACCGGTCAGCCCGATCCCGAGCGCGTGTGGTTTGAAACGGTCTACCAAGGCGATCGCGTTCCGCAGTTCACGTTGCGCGCGACGGTGATGGGCGCGTTTTTGGGCGGATTCATGTCGCTTTCCAATCTTTACGTCGGATTGAAGACGGGATGGGGGCTGGGAGTCGCGATCACCGCATGCATTCTTTCTTACGCGATTTACAAGACGCTCATGACGGCGTTTCCGCGCCTTTTTAAAACCGAGATGTCGATTTTAGAAAACAACTGCATGCAGTCGACGGCGTCGTCGGCGGGATATTCCACCGGCGGCACGATGACCTCGGCGATCGCGGCGTACCTGATCGTGACCGGAAACCACATCCCATGGCCCGTACTCGCGATGTGGACGTTTTTTCTCGCTGTGCTCGGCGTGTTCATCGCAATTCCCATGAAGCGGCAGATGATCAACATCGACCAGCTGAAATTTCCGAGCGGAATCGCCGCGGCCGAAACGCTGAAGAGCCTGCATGCGACGGGGGACGAGGCCGCGATCAAAGCGCGCTCGCTTGGAATTTCAGGCCTGTTCGGCGCGCTCGTGACGTGGTTCCGGGACGGCGGAAAGCCGTTTGCGATTCCGGGCTTCATGCCCATTCCCGGCACGATCAACGGGCTTGCGTTCGCGAAGTGGACGATTTCGTTCGAGCTCAGCACGATCATGATCGCAGCGGGCGCGATCATGGGCTGGAAGATCGCATGGTCGATGCTCTTTGGCGGGATTTTGAATTACGGGATCCTGGCCCCCTGGATGGTGAAGCTCGGCGCGATCGACGCGACAAAACTTGGTTACCGCGCGATCGTGAGCTGGAGCACCTGGGCGGGGGCCTCGATCATGGTGACTTCGGGACTTTTGAGTTTCGCGTTCAACTGGCGCACGATCGTGCGCGCTTTTGGGTCGATGACGAAAATGTTTAAGGGTGGCAGCGAAGCTGCCCAAAAGACAGATCCCATGGCAGCCATCGAAGTTCCGATGAAATGGTTTCTCTCGGGAACGGTTTTCGCGGGCCTCGGCTGCATGTGGCTTTTGCATACGTATTTCGGAACGACGATTTGGATGGGATTTTTCGCCGTCGTGCTGACGTTTTTTCTTTCGATCGTCGCGTGCCGCGCGACGGGCGAGTCGGACATCACGCCCGTGGGTGCCATGGGAAAGATCACGCAGTTGTTCTTTGGAGCGGTAGCGCCATCGAAACTCGTGACGAACCTCATGACCGCGAGTGTTACGGCAGGTGCCGCGGGGTCGGCCGCCGATTTGCTCACCGATTTGAAAAGCGGGTATCTGCTGGGTGCGAATCCCCGCAGGCAATTCTTAGCGCAGTTCATCGGCGTGTTCGCGGGCGTGATCGTCGTCGTGCCGGCGTTTTATGTTTTGGTGCCGACGGCGGCGTCGCTTGGAACCGACCAGTGGCCCGC
Organism: Deltaproteobacteria bacterium; assembly: GCA_016186905.1. Lineage (GTDB taxonomy): Bacteria > Bdellovibrionota > UBA1018 > UBA1018 > UBA923 > JACPKS01. The sequence continues at coordinate 26,182 of JACPKS010000004.1, read as the reverse complement.
GCCCTCGGCCCAGATCTGGGCCGCGGTGGCGAAGCTTCTCGCGAGCGGCATCGAATCGCTGCACCCGACGGCGCGGATGGGAATTTTGGTCGGCGGAACCGCCGGCATCGTGATCACGCTTGCGGAAAAATTCCTTCCGCGCGCGGCGCGCTTCATCCCTTCGGCGACGGGGATTGGGCTCGCGTTCGTGATTCCGTTCTTCAATTCGCTTTCGATGTTCATCGGCGCGTTGATCGCGCTTGTTCTTGAGAAGAAAAAGCCCGCGTTCGCCGAGCGGTACGTGATTCCGGTGAGTTCCGGGCTCATCGCCGGCGAGTCGATCATGGGCATCATCGTCGCGCTGCTGGCGGCGAGCGGGGTGATTTGAATCATTTTTTCAATTTGATGACTGCAAAGAGCGCATGCGACTTCAATTGGCTACTCCAAAATAATAGGCTATTATTAAGCTACTATGACCAATATGAATTCCTTCAGCCCTGGCCATTTAAAGAAGCTCTCCATCCCGGTGTCCACGAGCTGGCTGATGGGCACGTGCATGGAGGCAAAGGGCAAACAAGATCTCTGGGCCCGCCAGAAGCCGGAGGTTCTCACGGCGCTGCGGGAACAAGCCATGATCCAAAGCGCCGAATCCTCGAACCGCATCGAAGGCGTAACGGTGCCCAAGGCGCGGCTCGCGCCGCTCGTGCTCGGAAAGACCGTGCCCCGCGACAGAAGCGAGGAAGAGGTTCTGGGTTATCGCCGAGCGCTCGATTGGATACACAAGAAGCACGCGAAAATTCCGCTGGAGCCGGATACCTTTCTTCAGCTTCACGAAATGGCCCAGCGCGGAAGCGGAGACGCCGGGCGATGGAAGGCGCGCGACAACGAGATCATTGAGTTCTCTCCGCACGGTGAACGAAGCGTGCGTTTTCGACCCGTCTCGGCGCGAGAAACGGCAAAAGCGATGCAGCTGCTTTGCTTGAGATACGGCGAAGTCTGCGAGCATTCAGATTTGCCGCCGCTTCTCGCGGTCGCGGCTTTCGTTCTCGATTTTCTGTGTATTCATCCATTCCGTGACGGCAACGGGCGCGTATCGCGCCTGGCCACGACCCTCTTGCTCCATCAGCACGGTTATTCCGTCGGGCGCTATGTCAGCCTTGAAAGGCTGATCGAGGAAAGCAAAGAAGAATACTATCGGACGTTGCGGGATTCCTCGCGGGACTGGCATTCCGGCAAACATGACTTGATTCCGTGGTGCAATTACTTTCTCTCCATTTTGAAAGAGGCATATCGAGAGTTTGGACGTCGTGTTGAAACGGCAAAGCCCGGCCCTGGCAAGAGCGCGCTGGCGCGCATGGCGATTCTTCGGCAGGCAGTGCCGTTTAATCTGGCTGAAATTCAGGCCGCATGTCCTGGCGTAAGTTCGCAATTGATCAAGAAGGTTTTGTCAAAGCTGAAGTCGGAAGGCGTCTTGCGCCTGTCTGGACACGGGCGCAGCGCCGAGTGGCACGTCGTCCCACGCACAAAAGGCGCTAACTAATCCCCGCAAGCGGGCAAATATTCCAAGAAATTCCGCAACTGACCGCGCGGCGTGAAGTTCATCACGTTAGACGCGGCTTATTGCCGCGCCGCGCTGTCTAAGGCGCGCATTCCAGCTCGGTCGTGTCGGAAGCTTGTGCATCATGCACTGCGCTGTTAATCTTGATCGGCAATGAAGAAAGTTTACATCCTGCCCAATCTCGTCACGACCGCGAACATGTTTTGCGGGTTCAACGCGATCGTTTCGGCGATCCAGGGCAGCTATCTCAACGCCGCGTGGCTGATCATCGTCGCGATGGTGTTTGACCTCATGGACGGCCGCATCGCGCGCTTGACGAGAGCAACGAGCAGGTTCGGTGTTGAGTACGACTCGCTCTCGGATCTCATCTCGTTTGGGATGGCGCCGGCGATGGTCTCGTACCTCTGGTGCCTTAAGCCCTGGGGGCGGATGGGCTGGCTCGTGGCGTTCATCTACCTCATCGGCGCGGCGCTGAGGCTCGCGCGTTTCAACGTCTTCACCGAAGTCGTGCCGAAAAAATATTTTCAAGGCCTGCCCAGCCCCATCGCGGCGGCCGGAATCGCGACACTCATCATTTTCTCCAACGAAATTCCCCTTGGCTCCGCCCAAGACGATCTCGTTCTTGGATTGCTGCTTTTCCTCGGCGTGCTCATGATCAGCACGATCCGCTTTCCGTCGTTCAAGGAGTTTCGCATCAAGCGCGAGAACGCGTTCCTGGTGCTCGCCGCGGGGATCGTGATTCTTCTCACGATCGCGCTCAAGCCCGAGGTCGCGCTCTTCGCATACGTTTACCTCTACATCGTGCTGGGCTTTCTTCACGGCGCCTACTGCTGGGCTTTCGGAAAAAAAGACGCGCCGGAGCAGCCCACATTGTTCGGAGATCACTTGTGAGCGAGGGATTCCGGACGGGGATCGTCGGGGCCACGGGCGCGGTCGGGCGCGAAGTTTTGAAAATCCTGGAGAGCCGCGAGTTTCGGGTCGCGAGCGTGAGGCCGTTTTCTTCCGCGATCGGACGTGGGAGTCACATCCCGTTTCGCGGCGGCACGCTCGTCGCCGAAGAGCTCATGGCGGAAGAGACTTTCAAGGACCTGGATATCGTCTTCTTCGCGGCTTCAGGGCAGGTGAGCCGCCAGTTCGTTCCCAGGGCGCTCGAGGCGGGAGCGTTCGTGATCGACAACTCGAGCCACTTCCGCATGCACGCGGACGTGCCGCTCGTCGTGCCCGAGATCAACGGCGCGCTCATCCGGAAAAAAATGGCGAAACGCCTGATCGCCAACCCCAACTGCACGACCGCGCAGATGGTGATGGCGCTGAAACCTCTTCAAGACGCGTTCGGGTTGAAACGCGTCGTGCTTTCGAGCTACCAGGCCGTTTCGGGCAAGGGGCAAAAGGGAATCGACGAATTTCTTTTCCAGGCCGAGGACGTGCTGGCGGGCCGTCCGCCCGAGGTGCGGCAGTTTCCGCACCCGATCGCGTTCAACTGCATTCCGCACGTGGATGTTTTCGAGGAGGAAGGGTTTACGGGCGAGGAGCACAAGGTCATGAACGAGACGCGAAAAATCCTGGGCGACGACTCGATTCGCGTGAGCGCCACCTGCGTGCGCGTTCCGGTCGTGAACGGCCATTCCGAGTCGGTGAGCATCGAGACCGCGAAGCCCGTGACTCCAGATGAGGCGCGCGCGGTGCTTGCAAAAATGCCTGGTGTTCGTGTCGTGGATGATCCAGCGAGCAGCCGCTACCCGCTTGCGACCGACGCTTCGGGAAAAGACGAGGTGCTCGTCGGACGCGTCCGGCCCGATCCTTCGCTTGAGGAGGGCAAGCACGGACTTCTGCTTTGGATTGTTGCCGACAATCTTAGAAAAGGTGCGGCGCTCAACGCGGTTCAGATCGCCGAAAAAGTCGCGGAGGTGCTGAAATCTTGATGCGCGCGCGAAAGAGCCTCGTAGGCATTTCCGGCGCCGTCGCGCTTCTGGCTGCCGGCACACTTGCGCTGGGATGGGCGACGACGGCTTCGGCCGTGACGGTCAAGGCGATCAATGCGGCTACGACAACCTCTTCCGCGGTGGATCTCACCACGTTTTTCTTTCCCGTCCTGGCAAACATCGCGGGAAATAGCGCCTGCGTGTCCGCGAATACTTATCCCACGACGCTTACGAAGCTCGATCCGGCGTCGGCTTCAAGCGCGTTTTACTTCGACATTACTCCAACCAAGACGCTTGCTTCGATCAACAACAGCGTTGCGCCGACTAATAGCGACGACATTTCGATCCGTGCGGAGGTTAAAAATAATTCCGCCGGTATCGCGCTGATCTCCGGCGACGGCGCCGCGTATTACAATACGACCGATTCAACCCGGATCGCCTATGGCCTGACTGAGGGTGCCACGAAACGAGTCGGAATCAGCCTCAAGAACGTTACGGTGTCTGCCACCACCAAGGACGGATATTGCACGACCCTAGACGCGGAAGGAGGGGGAAACCCCGACTGCCAGGAAGCCGCCGGCACAACGCTTACGACACTCAACATTGTTATTGGTCTCGTGCGCTCCGTCTCGGATATGAATTCAGCCAGCGACGATGATTCCACTGAGGTCAAAATCACGCTCGCGAATTGCCCGCCAGGAACGACCTCAAACACCGTGGCCTATCCCACGCTTGCGTTTACGCTCACCCCCGGTGACGAGCGCGTGAAAGTCAAAAACGAAAGTACCGCGCCCACTGATCCGACTTTGCTCAAGTCGGTCGTGGTTTTCGCCGACCGCAGCGGCTCAAGCCCAGGGGTAAGTGCTGAGGTCGCTCGTGAATTTATCGGCTCATTGGGAAGCGCTGAGTATAACATCGACGGCCTTTCCAACGAACAGACCTATTGTTTTTCGATCGGCTACGTCAGTAACGCGGGATTCATCTCCACCGTGCCCAACCCACTGACCGCATCCAGGCAATGCGCGACACCTTCGCAGATCGACGGGTTTCTGAACCGCTCGACGTGTTTCGTCGCGACGGCGGCGTATGGCACCGATCTCGATCCGCGACTCGATGCGCTCAGGGCGTTTCGCGACCGCGTATTGCTCAATCACGCGTCTGGCCGCGCGTTCGTGAAGTGGTACTACTCTTGGAGCCCGCAAGCCGCGCACTGGCTCTGGTACAGACCCGCGGCGCGCGCGGCCGTTCGCGCCGCGCTCATTCCGGTTTTGGGATTGGCGCACGCGGCGCTTTGGGCTTTGGCGCACCATGCCGCTCTTGCGGCGATCACGCTGATTCTCGCGGCGGCATTTTTATTTTTGCGCCGCAGGCGCAGGAGTGCGGTCGCGGCGATGCTCATCGCGACGGTGGCGATGGTCGTATTTGCTTCGAACGCGAGGGCCTCCAGCGAAGAATTTCCCATGCCGCAGGAATCTGTTCCGGCGGCTTCCGCGCCGGCTGCGACTTCGACCGGGGCGACCGACCAGACCGTATCCCGGCAGACGCTCAAGGATCCGGCCCTCGTTCAGCCCTATATTGAGTCGCTCAAGGCGGGGAGGAAGCTTGAGCCGAAGTATCGAAAGACCGTCAACCAAGCGGCGGGGCTTTCGATCGTCACCTCCAACAGCTTTCACGTCACTTCGGATAAGCTTCAGGCCAACTCGTTTGACGCGGTTTACACGCCAAGCGACAAGTACGCGATCGGAGTCGACCTCTTCTACGAGCGCCAGGTTTTTCGCCACTGGCTGGCCGGCGCGATCGGCCCCGTTTTTCACTTGAACCTCATCGCGCTGAAAGGGAAGGGCGTCTTCACGAGGTTCGGTTCCACGAGCGACGATACGATTTTCAATTTCTACGCGGTTCCCGTCACGGCGGGGCTCTCTTATCGATTGATCGTGGGCCGATTCATCGTGCCGTTCGCGCAATATTCGCTTGCCGGGATTCCCGTCATGGAGATGCGCGACGACGGTCATCCCACCCGCCGCGCCATCGCGACGGGCAACATGACGGTGTTCGGCGTGGCGCTGAACATGGATTGGCTCGGACGCCGGAGCGCGTGGGATCAGTACCAATCGAGCGGCATCTTGCATACCTACCTGTCGCTTCAGAGAGAAAGCCTTCGTACGAAGACCGGCCCGTTCGCCTTCGACTACGACGCGACCTACGCCGGGCTTACGTTTGAGATCTAAACCTGCTTTACGGCAATGATCCGCCTGAAACTTTTCTTCTCATACGACGGTTCGAAGTTTAATGGATGGCAACGCCAGAAGAACACTGGAGCCACGATCCAGGAAACGTTTGAGAGCCGCTTCTCGCGCATCGCGAACACGCGGGTTCACGTGCATTCTTCCGGGCGCACCGACACGGGCGTTCATGCCCGCACGCAGGTGGCGCATGCCGACGTGCCGGCTGCGTTTGCCGCGAAGATGCCGGAGGCGCGCCTCACCAACGCTTTGAACAGCCTTCTTCCTCCTTCCATTCGCGTTTGGCGCATCGAGCGGGCCGCGGCTGGATTTCACGCGCAGAGAGACGTTCGAAGAAAAATGTACGTTTACTTCATTGACCCGAACCCCGTGCAGTGGCCGCATCTTCGCGCGTATGCCTGGCACCTGCGCCTGCCGCTTAACTGGGCCGCGATGAACGCGGCCGCTGGCCACCTTGCCGGTCGCCACGACTTTCGCGCGTTTTGCGCCTCCGACAGCGGCGTTAAGACCACCGTGCGCGAGATTTTCGAAGCGCGTTGGGAAGAGATTCGCACGGCGGGCTTTTCGGAAACGCGTCTGATGGCCTTTCGCATCGTGGGAAACGGATTCTTAAAGCAGATGGTCCGCGGAATCGTCGGCACCCTCGTTAAGATCGGCGGGGGCAGGGCATCGCCCGAGCTCATCCCCGAGCTGCTCAAAACCGGCGAACGGAGCCGCACCGGCGTGACCGCGCCGGCGCACGGGCTTTGGCTCTGGGACATTCGTTACTAGCCCCGTACGGCGGTCTTTTACTTGACGTCGACCGTCCACATTGACTAGTGTATGCGCACTATGCAGAACTCAGTTTTGAATTTTGATTGCAAGGTCGAGAACAAGTCAGCCATCGTTCGAGAACTCACGATTTCGGTGAAGCCTGACTCGATTCAGGCCTACATTGAAAAACAGTTCGAGACGCTTCAGAAGACCGCGAAAATAAAAGGATTTCGCCCGGGCAAAGTGCCCCTCCCGATCCTTAAAAAACACTACTTGGGAGAGGTCAAATCCGATGTTTTCTCGAAGGTCGTTCAAGACAGCTACAGCCGCGCGATCGAAGAGAATAAGATCAACCCGATCGGCAATCCCAAGATCGAGGCGAAGTCGGGAGCGGGGCTTACCGAAGGCGAAGCGCTGACGTTCATCGCAAGCGTGGAAATTCTGCCTGAGATCAAGGTCGCGGATCTTTCGAAAATCAAAGTCGCGCGCCCCTCCTCGGACGTGAGGGACGAGGACGTCAAGAACGCCATCGAAAACTTGAGGCGCGCGCAGGCCGAGATCGCGCCAGATGAAGGACGCGAGGGCCCCTTGAAAGACGGGGATCTCGTTCAGCTTACCTACAGCGGAACCATCGAGGGCAAAGCCGACGAGAGCCTGAAGGGCGCTAATCGGTTGCTCAAAGTGGGTGCGGGTCAGTACGTCGATGGTTTCGAGAAAAACATCCTCGGGATGAAAAAAGGCGAAACCCGCAAGTTCACGGTCACTCACGCCGGAAAGAACGCGGAGTTCGAGGTGACGCTTCACGAGTTCAAGAAAGAGAACCTTCCGGAGCTCAACGACGAGCTTGCGCAGCGCTTTAAGGCCGATACGGTCGCCGAGCTTCGCAAGAAGGTGGCCGCTGACATGACGAGTGCGGCTGAGCGCAAGGCGAGAAACACGCTCAAGGAACGTCTCATCGAAGCGCTCATCGAAGCGAACAAGATCGAGATTCCATCGCATTTTCTCGACACGCAGTTCGACCACCTCATCCGCGAAAACGCCCGCGCGCTTTTGCAGCAGGGTTATACCGAGAAGATGGTTCGCGAATACCTCGAGAAAAACCAAGAAAATTTAAAGAGCCGCGCCGAGAAGCAGGTTCGAGCAACGCTTCTGCTCGACAAGATCGCGTTGGACAACGACTTAAAGGTCGAAGATGCCGACTTGGAGCGCGAGTACGCGAAAATCGCGGAGGCTGAGAAGGTGGATCTGGCCGAGGTAAAAAAATTCTTTGACAATGAGAACGCCCGGCGAGAACTGCGCTTTCGCCTTAAAGAAGAAAAGACATTTGATTTCCTTATTGAAAAGGTAAAGGTGTCTCTGGAAAAATAAGGAGTAGAATAGAATAAAAGGTGGGGAGGCGCCCGAATGGAAGAGCTGATTATCGAAGCCAAAAAAGGCACGGTCCTGTTCAAGGAAGGCGACAAGACCCAGGACATGTACGTCGTCCGCGAAGGTGTAGTAAAAATCTACAAGACCTCCAACGATGACAAGCTGCTTCCTCTGGGCCTCGTGCATTCCGGCCAGTTCGTCGGCGAGATGTCGTTTTTTGACGGCCAGCCGCGCTCGGCGACGGCGGAAACGGCGACCGACTGCAAGCTCCTCAAATTCGACAAGCCGAAGCTCGAAAAAGAAATGAGCAAGCTCCCGAGCTGGCTTCTTGTGCTGATCCGATCGATCGCCCAACGCGTGCGCGATGCCGATGACCTCGTGAAGAGAAACGGGATCGTCGATGCTGCCGTGAGCGACGAATTCAAGCGCTGGGATTAGCGCAAGCGCGATCAAAACGCGACAGGTGTCGCGTTTTGATCGCGATGCGGATGAGCGAGCTTGCGCCAGCGAGTTTACGAGCCAGCAAGCGGAGCGTAGGCGCGCAGCGCCTTACACAAGTCGTCTAAACGAAAAATAAGCTTCGTAGCGAACCGGCCGCGATCACATCTTTAGACGTACGTCAGCCATTCTTTGCGGCGGAGGTCTCTTCCGAAGATGGCGTCGGAGTAGCGGGCCCAGAGCTTCTGCGTGACCGGGCCGGGGCATCCATCGCCAAGAGCGCGGTTATCGACTTCGCGGATCGGCGTGATTTCGGCCGCGGTGCCCGTAAAGAAGGCTTCCGAAGCGCAGTAGAGCTCATCGCGGGTGAAACGCTCTTCGATGACCTCATAACCTTCCTCGCGCGCGAACTCGATGATCGTCGCGCGGGTGATGCCGTTTAAGATCGACGTAAGCGACGTGGTCTTGATCGTCTTTCCCTTGACGATGAAAATGTTCTCGCCGCTTCCCTCGGCGACATAACCGTCGGTGTCGAGCAGCAGCGCCTCGTCATAGCCGGCGCGCTTGACTTCAAGTTTGGCGAGGATGCCGGTGATGTACTGCCCGGAAATCTTTCCTTTGCTCATGGCCGAGTTGACGTGCCCGCGCGAAAAGCTTGAGATCTTGACGCGCGCGCCTTTTTCCTTGGCCTCCTGGCCCAGGTACGCGCCCCAGAACCACGTCATGATGGCGACCTCGACCGGAGGATTGAACCCAGGGAAAACGCCCAGGGGGCCGTCGCCGATGTACACCAGAGGCCTTAAGTAGCAGCCTTCGGTGAGGCCCGAGCGGCGAACGGTTTCGATGCAGGCGTTGAAAAGCTCGGTCTGCGTGAACGGAAGTTTAAGCTCGATGATTTTGCACGAATCGAAGAACCGCTCGACGTGCTCGCGCAGGCGAAACACAGCAAGCCGGCCGTCGGCGGTCTTGTAACAGCGGATGCCTTCGAACGCGCCCAGGCCATAATGAAGCGTGTGGGTGAAGACACTGGTCTTCGCTTCTTCCGGAGCGACGAATTTTCCGTTCCACCAAACTGCTTTTCCGATTTTGCGTTCACTCATGAATGCTCTCCCGGTGTTGGCAAGCCCATCTGTTTCCTTCTGGCTACCATGAGCTTGATGATTTCGCTCGCAGTTTCCTCGAGCGCTTTGCCCGTTACGTTAAAAACGGGCCAGCGCTTGTTTTTTCTGAAAATCTGATCGGCGTAGTCGATCTCTTCGATCACCTTATCGATGCTCGCGTAGTCGCCGCCGTCGTCCTGGCCAAGACGCTCCAGGCGGGCCTTGCGGATCGTCGAAAGAGTGTCGGCGCTGATCGTGAGCGCCACGATTTTTCTTTGATCGGCCTCGTAAACCTCCGGAGGCAGATCGAAGCCCAGGATGATCGGCACGTTGATCACTTTCCATCCCTGATGCGAAAGATACATCGAAAGAGGGGTCTTCGAGGTGCGCGAGATGCCGAGCAGAATGATGTCGGCTTTTTCCATCCCCGTGAGGTCGCGTCCGTCGTCATGCGCGATCGTGTATTCCATCGCCTCGATACGTTTGAAGTAGCGGTCGTTGACCTGATGGAAGAGGCCGGGCAGTGACTTTGGCGTCATGTGGAAATACCCGCCCATCGCGTTGAGCAGGGGCCCGAGGATGTCGACGGCGGGGATATTCTTTTCGGCGGCCTTGTGCTGCATGAATTCGCGCAGATCTGGAGAGACGATCGTGTAGACGACCATGTCGTGGTGGATCGCGGCATCCTCGAAGATCGCTTCAACCTGAGCCTTTGTACGGATGTTTTTGTAACGCGTGAAGTAAATTTCCTTGTCGGAAAACTGCACGATCGCCGCGCGCGTGATCTGCGCGGCGGTTTCGCCCGTACCGTCGGAAAGCACGATGATGCGTAATTCCTTTGGCTTTTCCTGATCCATTTCGCTTCCGGTCAACTTACTCGATTCGCCGGGGTGCGACCACCCAAAACATCAATAATCCGCCGAGAGGCTTCCCGTCACGGCTTTCCTTAAAGCGCCCTCTTGAGCGGGAAGATCGAACCAGGTTATTCCGGTTTTGAGGCCTCGAAAAAACGTCATCTGCTTCTTAGCGAGTTGCCGCGTGGAAATCACGACGCGTTCGCGGCATTCGGCGAGCTCCATGTGGCCCGCCAGGAATTGCGTGACTTCCTCATAGCCCACGCAATGAAGCGCGCGTGGAACGTTCGCCCCGTATTTTTTCAGCAACTCCTCGGTCTCGCGAACGAGGCCCTTGGCGAACATCGCGTTCATGCGGGCGACGATGCGGCGTTCAAGCTCCGCGCGAGCGCGGCGGATTCCGAAGATCGGGCAGGCGAAGGGAAGCGGATTCTGGAGGGCGCGATTTTCAACGCGCGACGACACGGGCTCGCCGGTGACTTCGATGATTTCAAGCGCGCGGATGACCCGGTAGACGTCGCGACAGTCGATCTTCGCGGCGTACGCGGGATCCTTCTCGGCGAGCTTTGCGTGCAGGGCGCGCGCGCGTTCTTCGGGCCCGAGGGCCGCGACCTCGGCTTCAAGGCTTGCGCGGATCTCGGGCTGCGTGGGCGGCGCATCCCAGACTCCAAAGAGCAGCGCCTTGAGATAAAAACCCGTTCCGCCGACGATCAAAACCGGAGTGTTTCCGTTGACGAGCCGGTCGATCACGGCGCGCGCGTGATGAACGTAGTCTCCCGCGGTGAAGGGTTGGCCTGCGTCGACAAGATTGATGCCGTGGTGCTGGACCGCGGTGAGCTCGGCGTCGCCGGGCTTCGCCGTGCCGACGTTCAGATCGCGATAAACAAGAAGCGAGTCGCAGCTTAGGATGTGCGCGCCCGCCTGGCGCGCGAGGTCGAGCGCGATCTCGCTCTTGCCGGAAGCGGTCGGGCCGATGAGCGCGGCGATCTTGGCGGTGTTTTTGATCGGAGCGGAGGCGGCCATCCCGTGCGATCAGCGCTTAAAAAGATTTTCGATCTGCGCAAACGTCAGACGGATACTCGAGGGCCGGCCGTGCGGACAGTTGAGCGACGCGGGTGTCGCGTCCATTTGCGCGGCAAGTGCCCGCGCTTGCTTGGGCGAGAGCGATTGCCCCGCGCGGATGCTCGAGTGGCACGCCGCAGTCGAGAGCATCCGCTCAAGTTTCGGCGAGAGGCGCGAGGGATCGGCCGCGAGCGATTCCGCGGCGGGTGTTTCTTGAAGTTCGGCCAGGAGCGCCCGGAAAAGTTCCTGAGCCTTCGCGGGATCGAGTCCTTCAGGGATCGCGCGCAGCAGAAGGCTTTCTTCCCCGAACGGTTCGGCCTCGAATCCCAGCTTTTCAAACGTGGCGCGGCTTTCTTCGGCGGTGAGCAGGCCGTCGGGCTTGCATTTCACCGTGATCGACACGAGAAGCGGCTGCGGCGTAAGCCCGGTTCTGAGAAAATCGGCGCGGATGCGCTCGTAGTTCACGCGCTCGTGAGCCGCGTGCTGGTCGATGAGGACGAGGCCTTCGGCATCCTGAAAAAGGAGATACGTGTTTTTAAGCTGGCCGAGGTATTGGAGCGAGGTGAAGAGGTGGGATGCCGGTATATTGAATGCCGGATCAGTGTTCTGCGTTTTGAATGCGGGATCGTGCGCGCCCCAAGAGGACGGCGCATCGGTCTTCGTGCGGAATCCGAATGCAGAGGTTGCAAACAACGGAGGCGTGGAAGGCGCCTGCTGCGCCGCGAACGCTTGTGCCGTGGGAGCGGGCGCCGAGTAAAACGGACGCGAGACGGCGCCGGCGAGCTTCGACAAAGCCCCGTGCACGATCTGAAACACGTCGCGCGAACGGCGAAAACGCACTTCCGATTTCGTGGGATGAACGTTGACGTCCACGTCGCCGCGCGGAACTTCAAGCGAGAGGAAAATCCGCGGATATTCGCCTTCCAGCATCCGAGGACGAAGTGCGGTGAGCACGGCCTGCTGCAGAAGCCGGTCTTTCACGATGCGGCGGTTGACCACGAGGAAAATCTGACGGCTGTTCGTGGCACGCGCATCACGGTCGAGAAAACCAAAGACTGCGGTGTCTTCAAAGCGCGACTCGAAGTTTTCTAGATTTTCGCTCGCGGTGCCGAAAATCCGCGCAATGCGCTCGGGGTGCGCGGCAGGATCAAGGTCCAAGAGCTTGCGGTTATCCGAAAGTAAAGTGAAGGAAACCGCCGGGTGCGTCAGCGCGAAGTGCTCGGTCATCTCGCGGATGTACGCCGACTCTCCCGAGCGCGCGCGCTGAAATTTCAAGCGCGCGGGAACGTTGTAAAAGAGGTCCTCGACCGAAATCGAAGTGCCGGGGTCGAGTTCCAGAAGCGGCTCATCGCGCAGAAGCTTTCCGCCTTCGAGATAAACGAGGCGCCCGCGATTGGCCGCACCGGCCGCGCGGGTGCGAAGCGTAAAACGCGAAATTGCCGCGATGCTCGGAAGCGCTTCGCCGCGAAATCCCATCGTGTCGAGATTCCAGAGATCATCAAGCGTCTGGATCTTGCTCGTGGCGTGACGCTCAAGCGCGGTGAGAACTTCGGTGTCGGCGATGCCGCAGCCGTCGTCTCGAACGGTGAGCCGTTTTTTCCCGCCGTCTTCGAGTTCGATGCGAATCTGAGTTGCGCCCGCGTCGAGCGCGTTTTCGACGAGTTCCTTGATGACCGAACCGGGGCGCTCGATCACTTCTCCTGCGGCGATCTTTTCTGCAAGCTCGCGTGGAAGCACGTGGATGGTGTTGCTGGTTCCCGGTTGCACATTCATGGGACGACCTTAGCCGCGCCGCCATGCACAGTCAAAAGGTGGCTGCCGACTCACGGCGGAAGGCGGTGCGTCACAAAAAGGCGGCTGCCTACTCATCACGGCGCTTCGCGTCGCAAAAAGTAGGCAGCCAGTATGACTGCGTGATTTAGCGATTGAGCGCGGTGTTCAAAGCGTTGATCCGACCCGCTCCTTGTTGTGTCGCGGGCAATCCGATATCGTCAGCAATGAATCCCAAGCTTCCAGATGAGATCATCAGGGCGGCCACTCCCGCGACGTGCGGCGAGGCCATGCTTGTCCCGCTGTATGTCGCGTAGGAACTTCCCTTCACGGTCGAGAGCACACTGACGCCTGGAGCCGCGAACGCGATCTTTGTCCCAAAGTTACTGAAGTACGCGAATGCCCCATTTGAATCGACCGCGCTTACAGCAATCACTTCTGGATATGCGGCAGGATAACTGTTGGAAACATCCGTGCTCTCGTTTCCGGCGGCGGCGACGAGCACCATTCCAGCATTTTTCGCTTCGATGACCGCGTCGTGCACCAGCTGCGAATATCCGCTCCATCCAAGACTCATGTTTGCCACCGAAGCCCCATGGGCGAGGCACGACCGAATTCCTTCGGCGACGTCCGAAAGATAACCGCTCCCGCGGCTGTTCAATACTTTGGTAGCGAAAATTTTCGCTTCGGGCGCCACTCCGACGACGCCGATCGTGTTATCGAGTGCCGCGATCGTGCCGGAGACGTGCGTGCCGTGCCCGTTGTCGTCAGCCCATGCCGACGGATTGATCGTGCCTTTCTTAAATACGAAATTCTCGCCGCCGGCGATGTTCGCGGCGAGATCGGGATGGTCGGGCTGGACGCCGGTATCAACCACGCAAACCGTTACGCCCGCGCCGCGGTTTACCGCGCGCGATTCCACGGCATGAATGGCTGAAATTCCCCACGGTTCGGTTTGGGGAGGCTGCGCGGGATCGCCGGATCCCGGTTTTCCGAAAGCGATCACTTCGCGATCTTCTTCGATCAGCACGTTTGTCCCGAACTGATTTTTAAGATTCGCGGCCGCGGCTGGCGCAAGATGCGCGATGAAAGCCTGGTGGTATTTGAGTTCGTGAGATATCGAACCGCCCCGATCGGTGACGTGTTGTTTAAGAGTGGGGAGGTTCTGGCCGGCCACGATAAATCGAAGAGGATTTTCTGCCTGTGCGGCAATTGGAACGACTAGGAATGTCAGTGCGCAAATAAAAATCGACGAAACAAGTCTTTTGCGAATACTCATTGGGCTCTCTCCTTCAGAAAATGGTTAGGTCTCTCTAAGGCGAGAAACAGTGCAAGGCAGGTGCCGCCCTGTAATTTCAACAAGTTAAGATCAAACCACCAAGCAGAAAACTGTCTGATATTTAGACATGTCATCAATGTGCAGTCAGCGGTCTGCCGACTCATCGCGAGGCTCTGCGTCGTAAAGACGAGCCAATTTCTGAGCGCCAAGATATCTTGAATCCATGTGGGCTTTCGTTTGCTTGTTTTCAGGTTTATTTGCGGCAGTCACAGCCTCCGCGGATTCCGGGGCGAAATCCATTCAACCATCCACCCTTTTGTTTACGGAAACCGCGCGCACGGTTCCAAAAGGGGAACTTGTCATCGGTGCGTTTGGAAGAGCAGCTCGCGCTTCCGCAGGCTTGTCAGACCGGACGGAAGGCCGGTACGATTTCGCGCTCCTGCATGAACATGGAAGCGGGCATTCAGGCGCGTTCGAATCGTCCCTTTCGGTAAAGCACGGAATTTACCGGTCCGGGCCGATGTCGGCGGCGATGATGGTTTCAGGGGGCGCCGATAAGATCTATGGATCGAAGCCGTTTTATGCGGTCATGCTTCGCGCGCCGCTGACGGTGGGCGATGAGACGATCGAGGCTACCGTGTCGCCATGGGCGCGCAAGGGCTTCAACGAAGTCGTGGCGCGCGAGCTTGGGGTAAGCCCGGCCGTTGGGATCGATGCGGGTTTTGCATTGCATCTTATCGAGCGACTGGATCTGCTATTCGAATCCCGCCTCGATTTTTCGTACGGCAAAGATAGCAACAGTCCTGGTCTCGCGTCGGGTCTCGAATACCGCCCTTTGGAGCGGGCGACGCTGCAGCTAGCATTTTATGAAAAACCTGTTGGCCGTGGGCCGGCCGTAGGTCTGGTTGCCGTTCGCGCTCATATCGCGTTAGCGGCCTTATAGAAACCTGCGCGTTACTGCTTAGGGAACAGCGCTTTGAGCTCCTTGAGAACCGCGCGCGTGAGTTCGTCCACGGAATGCGCCTCGCCCGAGAGGGCATGTCTTTTCAGGATATCACGCGTGGCAAAGCCCAAGCCGCCGCCGATTTCGACATCCAGGCTCTCAAAGAGTTTCGTGACGGCGGAGTCGCCGCTTTCAAACGCGGCTTTGATGGCTTCGGTTCCCGCGTGCGATCCCTGGATCGCCGCCAATCCATCCTCGATGAGCGCGGTGCATTTCAGTAGGGCGCTATTGGTTTCGAAAAGCCGTGCAACGACGGGATTCGCGATTTCTCCGGCGAGCATCGTGGAAAACCGTTCCGGCTGAATCGCGACCGTGGCGACGCGATCGCCGGCCGCATTCTGTAGGCGCTTCAAGACCGCCGAAACGGCCTTTTTTACGAGGGCATCGCTGATGGATTCCTCGATGAGAAGTTCAAGCGCCATCGCGTGGGACGCCAGGACTTTTTCCTTCAGTCGTGCCGAGAGCGCCGACTTGAAAGGTTCACTCGTAAGTCGTCCAAGCATCGCCTTCTCGAGTGTTTCGCTTCCGGCCTGAAGCGCTGAAACCAGAACGGGCGAGGTTCCAAGAGCCGCCTTCACCGTTTCAGCGACCGTCGTGCGCGCCGATTCGCGAAAAAGCTCGGCGCCGATTTCGATGGAGTCGTTCGCGCTTTGTCCCGCATGAAGAGACCTCGTGCAAATGTCGGCGCTTGCGTAAGGAATCGCGCCCGCAGCAAGGGCGCTGAAAATCGCGGCGGCCAGACGTCGTTTCGCACGAAGATGCGCCATGTTTGCTTATCGTCGTTCGCTGCGGGCCATGTGATCGGCAGGAATTACCGGTCTTTAAGACTTGCACACGCGGTTGCGGCCGCCGGATTTGGCGGCGTAGACGGCCTTGTCGGCGAGCTTGAAGAGCGCGGTGGCCGTCTCGACGTCGGCGGTGAGCTCCGCGATGCCCACACTTGCCGTCACGGGAATGCGCTTCCCTTCGTAAACGAATGCGTTTGTTTCCAAGGCGTGACGAACGTGCTCGCCCAGGTCCATCGCGTCGTTGACATCCATGTCGGGAAGAAGCGCCAGAAATTCCTCGCCGCCAAAGCGCCCCACGATCGCATTCTTCGGAAAAATCCGGCCGCGCAAAACCGCGCACGATTCGCGCAGAACCATGTCGCCCGCGTCGTGTCCGTGGGTGTCGTTGACTTTTTTGAAGTGGTCGAGATCGAAAATCATCACCGAAAAATCGGTGTGAAGGGCTTTCGCGCGCTTGAATTCCGCCGCGAGCGCATCCATGATGTAGCCCTTGTTGTAGACCTTGGTGAGCGCGTCGGTGTGGGTCGTGCTCTCAAGTGTTCCGGCGTAGAAGATCTCAAGTTCGCCCTTGGGGAGATATTTCAGGATCGTGTTGCCCAGCCGGATCATGTCTTCCTTGTGCAGCTCCACGGGCTCCTTCACCTGCTTGTCGTTGACGAAAGTGCCGTTAGTAGAGCCGTTGTCTTTGACCTTCACCGCGCCGCCTTCCTTGAACACGACGGCGTGCTTGCGCGAAACGTTGGCGTCGTTGATCGGGATGTCGGCCGTGAAGTCTCGGCCCATGACCATCGTGTCTTTGACGAGCTCGTGGCGTTTTCCCTGAGGCGAGCCGCGGACGATGATGAGGCATGCCTCGAGATCTTTGGCCTTTTCACGCTCGACTTTGAGCGTGTCAGACTCGATTTTCATCTGTTTTGTGGCTTCGTTCCCGTCGTCGGCGACCATAGGCCTTTTAGGCTAATTCAACTTGCGCTTGGCCGCAACGATGCGTTGTTTCGTGAGGATCTTGCCCTCTTCGACGCCGGGCTGGCCGAACGGATCGATTTCAAGCAGGTAGCCCGTGAGCGCGGTAAGCAGCTCGAGAAAATAAAGAGTTTGTCCCAAAGTGTGCGCGGAAAGGCGCGGCAGCACGATCGTGAAATGCGGGCGTGCGCCGTTGGTGAGCACCTGGCGGGTGGCGCCAAGCTCGGCATCCATGAGCTGATTCATCGTGACCCCGTTCAAGAGATCGAAGGCGGGCAGAGTCGGATCATGCCATTGAATGTCAAACGTTTGATCGAACCCCTTCACTTCCACGAAACCCACGGTCTTGTCTTGCGGTCCATCCCGAAGAAGCTGCAAGATCGAGTGCTGGTCGGTCGCGCCGGTGGCCGCGATCGGCGTGAGGCCGTGACCGTTTTTTCCGAGGCTTTCGGCCCAGAGCTGGGTGAACCACGCGCTCAAGGTTTTCAGGCGCTGGGAGTAGGGCATGAGCACGGTCATGGCCCTGCCGTTTTTCCTCGCGTGATCGACGAGCATCGAGGCAAGAGAGAGCGCGTCTGGAATTTCGCTCTTCTCCACTTGTTCGAGGAAGCGCTTGCGGTAATCCGAAGCGCCTTTCAAAAGCCGAGCGCCGTCGATCCCGGCGACGAGTGCCGGAAAAAGCCCAACGGCCGAAAGCGCGCTAAAGCGTCCGCCAAGCGACGGCGGAATTTCAAACGTCGGAATCTTCCACTCGAGCGCGAGCGCCCTCAAATCGCCCTTGGACGGGTCGGTGCAGAAGACGACGTGGTTTCGCGCGCGCTCTTTTCCGAGGCGGCTCTCGAGCCATTGCCGAAGGAACGCGAACTGCGCGAGCGTTTCCATCGTGCCTCCGGATTTCGTGACGACATAGAGAAGCGCCTTATGCGGCGAAACCCGTTCAAGCGTGTGCAAGATCCAGTCTGGGTCGATGTTGTTGAAAAAATGAAACGCCGGCGCGCGGGACGCGCCGAGCGCCCGCACAATGGTCTCGGCGCCGAGGCTTGACCCGCCGATTCCGAGATGCAGAAAGGTGTCGAGCTCGGGAATGCGATGCGCGAGCGCGGGCTTGATCGCCGCGAGCTCGCGCTCCCACGAAGAGCGCGCGGGCAGGTGAAAAAAGCCTGAGCGGCCGGCGTCCATGTCGGCCAAAAAGCGCTCCAGAGCCGGCCAAACAGCGGTTTTTGACGGCGGATTCGCGCGCAGATTTTCAAGTTCGATTCGGATCAATCCCATGGCTTAAATTCCATGTTAGAGAGACCTTCCGACCAGCATGCGTTGAATTTGATTGGTGCCTTCCACGATCTGCAGCACCTTCGCCTCGCGCATGTAGCGTTCAACCGGATATTCCTTCATGTAGCCGCAGCCGCCCAAAATCTGAACGGCGTCGGTCGTGATTTTCATCGCCGAGTCGGTCGCGAAAAATTTCGCCGTGGCGGCTTCGCGCGTGAAGGGAAGGCCCGCGTCTTTCAGGGATGACGCGCGTTGAACGAGCAGGCGAGAAGCTTCAAGCGCGGCGTACATGTCGGCCAGCATGAACTGGATCCCTTGAAAATCGCGAATCGCGCGGCCGAACTGTTTTCGCTCCGAGGAATATTTCACCGCGAACTCGAGCGCTCCGCGCGCAAGACCCACGGCGATCGCGCCGATGTTGATGCGCCCCGAATCAAGAGCCGTCAGCGCGATCTTAAAGCCGTCGCCCTCGCGGCCCAGGAGGTTTTCAGCGGGAACGCGCACGTTCTCGAAAATCATCTCGCAGGTGGGAGAGATGCGCGCGCCCATTTTATGTTCCAGTTTTCCGGTGCGCACGCCGGCCATTCCCTTTTCCACGACGAAAGCCGAGATTCCTTTTGAGCCTTCCGCGCCCGTGCGCGCGAAGACGACCATCGTGTCGGCGATGTTTCCCTGCGTGGTGAAAAGCTTCGTGCCGCTTATGACGTATTCGCCGTCCCCTTTTTCCGCCCGGGTCTTGAGCGCGGCCGCATCGGAGCCGCTGCCGCTTTCGGTGAGGCTGAATGCGCCGATGTGTTCGCCCACGGCTAGTTTTGGGATGTATTTGCGCTTCTGCGCCTCGGTGCCGAAAGAATTCAAAATCAGCTGCGCAAGCCCGCTGACGCCGATGCTGATCGCGTAGGCGACTCCGCCTGAGGAGAGTTCCTCCATCGCGAGCGCGTTTTCGAGGCATCCGAGGCCCGCGCCGTCATATTCCGCCGGCGTTGAAATTCCGGTAAGGCCCAGCTTTCCCAGTTCCGAGATGATCTCGCGGCGGAAGCGGCCCTCCTCGTCGTCTTTTTCGGTGATTGGCGCAAGCCACTGCCGGTTGGCCTTCGCGGCCAGATCGATGAGACTGCGCTGGTCTTCGGTAGGAATGAAGTTCATCGGCTCAGTCCCCGAAAAGTTCCCGCGCGACGATCACGCGAAGCATTTCGTTCGTGCCGGCGCCGATTTCCATGAGCTTGGCGTCGCGCATGTAGCGCTCGACCGGAAATTCCTTGGTGTAGCCGTAGCCGCCCAAGACCTGAATCGCGTCGAGCGCCACCTTCGTGGCCATCCTCGCGGAGACGAGTTTCACCTTTGCGCCCAGCCCGCGCGAGCCGCGCGCGTCAAGCCGGCCCTCATCCCACATCTTGGCCGCGTTGTAGACGTAGGCGGCCGAGGCTTCGTAAGCGGCGAGCCCGTCGACGATCATCCGCTGAATCATCTGGAACTCGGCGATGGGTTTTCCGAACTGCGTGCGCTCTTTGGCGTATTTTACCGCGGCCTGAACCGAAGCGCGCGCGATCCCAAGGCTGATGCCGGAAATCGTGATGCGCTCGATGTCGAGGTTTTTGAGCATGTGTTTGAGCGAGTCGCCTTCGCGGCCCACGAGGTTTTCAGCCGGCACTTCGCAGTTTTCGAAGATCAGCTCTCCGGTGGGTGAGGCGCGCATGCCCATTTTCTTGAGTTTTCTGCCCATGCGAAAGCCCGGGAAATCTTTCTCGACAATGAACGTCGAAATGTCTTTCTTGCCTTCGCCCGTGCGCGCGTAAACGTAGAACACGTCGCCCATCACGGCGTTGGTGATGAACATCTTCGTGCCGTTCAAGATATACCTATCGCCGCGCCTCACGGCATTCGCGCGCATCGCAAGCGCGTCGGAGCCAGCACCCGGCTCGGTCATCGCCATGCCGCCGATCCATTCCCCTGAAATGCTCTTCGGAAGGTAGCGTTTTTTCTGCGCGTCGCTGCCGTTCGTGGCGAGGTTGTTCACGAACAGAATCGTGTGCGCGAGATACGAAAGCGCGGTGGACGCATCGACGGCGCCGAGCTCCTCCATCGTGATGGTTGCCGCAACGCATCCCATGTCCGTGCCGCCGTACTCTTCAGGCACGGTGATGCCTAGGAGCCCAAGCTCCGCCATTTGCCGGAAGTAGTCGCGGTCAAACCCCTCGGTTTCGTCGAGATGGTCGATCTTGGGAGCGAGCACGGACTGGGCAAACTCTTCCGTGCTCTGCCGGACAAGCTTATGTTCGTCGGTGAAAAACCACATCGAGTCCCCTCTCTTGCGCGAAATCGCGCACCAAGTTAGATTTACAGGCATGATAGGGAAGTTCACGCCATCCGAGTCTAATGTAGCAAAAAGACCCAGGTTCTCCCACGGCTTTAACAGCATTTTTAATTACTGGGAGATCAAGCCCGCGCAGTATGACGCGAAGCTCGGCGAGCTGGCTTTGAATGGCGTACGAACGGTTTCCGCGTTCGTTCCCTGGGCGCATATTGAAACCGATCTCCACCACAGTCTTCGAAAATTTCTGCTCGCGGTTTGGAACGCCAAGCTTCAGGCTTCGCTTTTCGTGATGCCGGCATCGGGAGTGAATTATCCGCATGCCGGAGTGCCGAAAGATCTGCTGTCGTCGGTGTCGAATCTCGCCGTCGATCGCTCCGGCCAGGTGATTCATCATCGGACAGCGCCCGGTATTTTCCCGCTGCCGAGCTTTTCCTCGCCGGAGGTGCTCAAGTCGTTCGGCAATTATCTCTTGAAGCTTTCGACCGTGCTTGCGGAAGTCTTTAAAGAGACGGGCTCGCAGGGTTTTGTCGAAGTCGTGGTCACCAACGCGTTTTTCAACTACTACCGCAATCCCGGCATGACGGATGAGGAGCACGGCGACTATTCGGCCGCGCACGTCATCGCGTTCCGGGATTTTCTGGATCGCGAATACCGCGCCTCCGCTCCTGAGGCGGCGGCCGACGCCGAGCGCTTCAAGATGCAGTACTACGAAAACCACAACCGCCACCGGTTCTTGACGCACGTCGAGCGCTTGTTGCGGGATAAAACCGAGATGGTTCTGACGAGAAAACAATCCGCGTGCGTGATCCGCCACGTCGATCTCCTGAATCCCGAGGCCGCCCCCGCTTCGAGCAACGCATCGCTTTTGACCGAGGCTTTGGATTTCAGGCCGTCCGTCGAGCGTTTTTACCGGGAGATCGTCGAGGCGTCCGAGCGCGGACAGACGATCCATTTCTCCGGCTCAGGCGTGTTTCGCAAATTCACCGATCAGGAAAAAAGCTTCCTTCTCACCGCCGCGTTCATCCACTCCGGAGAGGTCTCGATCGGAGCCGACGAGCTTTTTAGCCTGCCCGCCGGTTTTCATCGCAAGCGCAGGGTTTTCGCCGATCTGTTCGAGAAAATGAATTACGCGCGCGAGATCCGCGTGACGTACGTGTCGGCGAGCAGGTTTTCGGCGGAAAAACGCGTACTGAAAAGTTTTCGAAAACTTTCGCCCGGCTTGATTTCGCTTGTGCCGTCGGCCGATAACCGTCGCGGATTTTCAGAGCGGCTCGTTTTCGCCGATCCGCGCTCGGTGATCCGGCTCGTGGAGCTCGTGCAGCTGCTTTCGGCCGCGCAGGCGGGCAAGGTCGTCGCGATTCCGGCGCCCATGTCGACGGTTTCCAACTACACGGCCGATGCAGCGGGCCATCTCGCGAAATTCCGTCTTTCGCGGCGGCCGATCCGCATGTCGCTCGGGCTTCAATACGAAGTTTTCGAGCTGGGATTGGGGCACGTCGTGTTCTACGACTCCTCGAAGCTCCGGATCGAGAAGTCCGATCTCGCCGACGAGGCTTTGAACGCGTTCCTCGGCGCGCTTCTCGGACTTGCCGAAGCGAAGCTCTCGTGCGCGGCTTTGAACCCCGCCGTGCGCGTGGCGAGCTTCATCTCCGAAGACGATCCGGGCGCGCGGCTGATCTGCCTGATCAATCCGACCTCGAAAGCCGTCGATACCGCGGTGACGTTTTCGCGGGAGATGATCGTGAACGCCGTCCGCCTGGGCGGCGGCGCGCGCGAGGAAGAAGCTTCAATGCTCGTCGCGGCGTCGATGGAGGTTTCGGTTCCGGCGCTGGGAGTATTGCCGGTGCGCCTGGTCGAGGCGAGCGTGTCTGACATCGCGGCCGCCGCAAGAGCCCCTTTGGGAGGAATGGGAAATGGAACTGAGGCACGACTGGAAAGCCCTTAACGAGGTTTTGTTTCCTCGGCACATGCCCGGAGGGCAGGCAGCGGCAGAGCAGGCAGCGGCGAACGCCGCCGCCAATGCTCCGAACGCTGCGCCAGGCATGGCCGTCTTAATTGAGCGCGGACAGGGTACAACTACCGGGACGGATTCCCGGAAAACGGTTTGCGATGGTGTTCTATCCGATGGCTCTTACTACACCGAGGCTGTGAACGGCTTCACAATGGCCTCCGACGCGATTCCTTCCGAAGCGGCCAAATACGGCTTCGACCGCACCCTTGTCATTTCCAAAACCGATCTTGACCGCCACGTGACCGACGCCGCGGTTCTGGGCGCGAATTATTTCCGGCAGATCCAGTGCCTTCGCGAAAAAATTCTCGGCAACCGAAAAAACCCGCTGATCATCTCGCGCCGGCATTTCGTGATGGACCTGTTCACGGGGTGGCTCTCGCGCCTCCTTCCTCGCCGGTTCAATGTGCTCGTTTTCATCGACCAGCGCTCGAGCTTGTCTCAGCGCGCGCTTGCGCGGTCTTCGCTTGCGGCTTCGCCTACGGTCGCGAGCGGCGGCGGCTATCGCGCGATTCTGCTTTCGTTTTCGGAAGGAAAGCTCGACCAGTTTTTCGAGCCCGATTTCGCGAGTCTGCATCATGAACGTTTGACGGAGTGGCTGCGCGATGGCGATCTCGTCGGTCAGTATCTCGAGAATCGCTATCTTCTGCCCTGCTATGGGGTCTTCATGTATCGCGATGTTTGGGAGCGGATGATCGAGGTCTCGACGACCCGCGTGGCCAATCCGTGGCGCCTGTTCGTGCGCTATTACGACGATGGCCGGGCGGCGGTTTATCCCAATAAATTCATAGCCAAAGCCATTCTTGCGGTGCAGCGTATAATGGTATACTTTGGCCGGCTATGAGCCAGGCCTGCGCTGAAAATTCCACGCAAAATTCGACTCCGGCTTCGCAGTCCAAGCCGCACCTCTGGGGCCAGCGCGTTTCTGATCTGACCGAAACCTTGCTCGCGATGGGAGTGCCCGAAAAAAAGGCGCGTTATCACAGCCATCAGATTTTTCGCTGGATCTACGAGCGCAAGGTCTCGAGCTATGAAGAGATGACCGATATTTCCAAGCTGGCACGCGAGGCACTGGCGGAAAAATTCGACATCACTCCGCCGCTTACGGTCGCGACGGCGCAGACGAGCATTGATGGCACCCGCAAATTCCTCTTTCGCCTTCACGACGGCAATACCGTCGAGAGCGTTTTGATACCCGCCAACAATGGCGAGGCGGATGAAACGACGTCGCGGCTCACGATCTGCATCAGCTCGCAGGTCGGCTGCGCGATGGGATGCAAGTTCTGTCTTACGGCGAGCATGGGACTTCTTCGCAACCTTCGCGTCGAAGAGATCGTGGGTCAGGTGCTCGAGCTTTCGAAAGCGGCCGACATCACGAACATCGTTTTCATGGGGATGGGCGAGCCGCTGCACAATCTCGAGAACGTCTGCCGCGCGGTCGAGATTCTTTTGAGCCAGTACGGGATGGGTTTTTCAAAACGCAAGGTGACGGTGAGCACGTCAGGGCTGGTGCCGGCCATTCGCAAGATGAACGCGCGGCTTTCGCGGGAAAACCGCGTGAATCTCGCGATTTCGCTCAATGGCTCGTTCAACGAGCAGCGCGAGGCGGTGATGCCGGTCAATGAGGCGTTTCCAATCGAGGAGCTTTTGGATGCGTGCCGCGAGTTCACGCTCGAACCTTATCGCCGCATCACGTTCGAGTACGTGATGATGGGCGGATTGAACGATACGACCGAAGACGCCGCGCGCGTGTTGAAGTTGCTCGACGGAATTCCCAGTAAAGTGAATCTCATCCCGTACAATCCCCATCCGGCGAGCCCGTTTAGGCGGTCTGAGGACGGCGATGTGGAAACATTCAAGAGATTTCTGCTCGATCGCGGAGTCGCCGCGATGGTGCGCCACAGCCGCGGACGCGACATTCTCGCGGCGTGCGGGCAGCTCAAGAGCGCGGAAGACGCGCGAGCAGCGGTAAACTAAAATCCCGTATACCGTATTCAGTATTCCGTGATTCGTATTCCGAAACCGTAGAAGGCGCTGCGGCTGCCGTCGCGTCCCATCAAAGTATTTTTCATAAACATAAACTCCTCTTTTTTTATTACAAAACAGAAGAAACACGCTTAATGCCAAGTTCTCAAAAAAAAAACGATTTAAATTCAATAATTTACGATCAAACGTATGATCAAAAACAAGACATTAAGTGTATATCGTTTATACACATGTAAACTATACGATGGGATCTTAATTCAGTCTTTTAAAAAGCTCTGGATTCAGATAAAATGACAATAGGTTTTAGAGGAGACAGTTTATGGCTTTAAAAGCAATTCAACTTTCCAAAGATTTAATCACGGTCGCGGAGTTTAAGGACCACGCTGGTTCCTACTTGGATCAGGTAGTAAGTACGGGCCACCCACTCGTGATTACCAAGAATGGAATAGCTGCAGGTGTCTTGGTATCGCCGGAAGAGTATGACAGAGTTTATACGAAGCTTTTTATGGAATCGGTTGCAAAAGGAGTCGCTGAGGGCGATGCCGGATTAGCAGTGAATACTGACGAGGCCAAGCGCCAAGTTAAAGCCGCAAGAGAAACTAGAAAAATCAAAAAATGAAAGTCGTCTGGACCCCTCTTGCCATTGAGCGGCTCCAGGAAATTGATGCTTACATTTCTGAAAATGCCCCAACCGCTGCTGCAAATTTCATCGAACTTCTCTTCAGTCGAGCGGATTCATTGGCAGAATTTCCCTATTCGGGGCGAATCGTGCCTGAGTTTAATCGCGAAGATTACCGCGAACTCATTGAGGGCAATTACAGGATCATATATCGGATTAAAGTTAATGTGATTGAAATCGAAACCGTTTTCGAAGCTAGGCGGCTTCTCCCAAAATCTGAAAAATAACTGCAGGATGACCAATGTTTTCTGCGCTGGTGTCGCGTCTAAATTCTTTGCTTTTGTGAGCCGCTGCCGCGGATTCGGACGCCTTAATTTCGTGCAACCTGTAGCGCTACAGGTGAATTGATCGATTCAGTCAGCTTACGGAACACGGATGCGGCTCTCTGATTTAGGCAGTCGATTAATTCGATACGATCACATCGACGCTGAATTCCGGGAAGACTTCCTTTAAGCGAATGAGAGTTGCGAGCTCGGGGTTTGCGGTCTTTGAAGACTCCAGGCGCTGATAGCTGTAGAGATTTTTCATGCCGAGCTTTTTTGCGGCCTCTTTTTGGGTCATCCCTCGTCTGAGCCGCAGAGTCCTTAGGTAAAACGCAAAAGCGGTCTTCGGGCTCACCGATACAGCGACGATACTTTTGCCTGAAGTCTGCTTTTTGGGGAGTGGCAGTATGATTTTGGAGTCAGCTGGTTCATCCAGATAGAGGTTTAAAGCTTCGTGCAGGTTTCTGAGAAGTTTCTCTTTTGTCTGGCCTTGAGTACGACAACCCCCGAGTTCGATGCACTCCGCCCAATACCAGTCTTTATTGCGGTGAACTTTGAAGTGGTACTTCATTAGTGGTTTACT
>JACPKS010000083.1 GCA_016186905.1 Deltaproteobacteria bacterium | reverse complement strand
TGATTTTGTACTGTTTACCGCAATTCCCTTGACCACCTCTCCATCTATATTAATTTAACATAACGTTGAAATTTGGAACACCTTGCTTTACACGGAAGCACGGATAGGTAAATTTGGCCTAGAAGAAAGGGAAGAACGGAGAAAACGGAAATGAAAAAGCCTAACCAGGAAGCGCATATCATGCGAACGATCGGCACGTTGGTGCGGGCGACGCGCAAGCAGCTCGGACTCGTTCAGTTGTCGGTCGCCAAGCGCCTGGCTCTCACCCAGAGCGCGCTTTCGCGGATCGAATCGGGATTGCAGGTCATGACCGCGCCGCAGTGGGCGGAGTTTTGTTCGTTTACGGGAATTTCGCCGGAGTGCATTATGACGGGTTATATTGAATTCCTGCGTCCCGCTGTGCTGGAGTCGGCGAAGCAGAAGATTCCGTTTGCGATGCCGGCGAAGTACCTGGACGATCGCGGGTCGAAAGTGCGGGCGACACTTCCCATGACTAAATTCTTCAAGTCGCATTACGGTCAGGACGGGTTTGAGAAATACTGCAAGACGAACAAGATCGATCCGGATTTTTTCGTCAACCTCGACAATCAGATCAACGTCGATTTCTCGTTCGATATGGTGGATTTTCTCCGGCAAAAGGGGCATCTCAAGGCGGCGGATATCGTGAAGATGACCAAGCCCGTAAGTCGTCCGGAAATGCACGGTCGTTTGCAGCATGCCTATGGAAGCATCGGGCCGAATGTCGCTGGATTAATGACGGCCTTCGCCACTCATTCGCTTTATTACGATTGCAATTTCAGGTATGCGGTTGAGGAAGTCGGGCGCAAACACATCGACATCTCTATTCGCCCGGAGGCGCACGTGTGGGAGAAACTTCGCAACATGGACTCAGATACCGCCGAGTTTATATCGAAATACCGTCAGCATTATTGCGAGCGGTTCGCTTCCTATGGAAGTGATCATGTGCCGCAGATCGAACACCGCGAAAGTTTTTTCAAGGGGGCGGAGCAGTGTTTGTATAGGGTGGAGTTAGCGGCGTGAAGAGAATTACCGGCCTAACGAAGATGGAGCATCATTCTCGTGTTATACGAGATACGCTCGAGCGAATTCGGTTAACACTAGAGCTACCGTCTAGTGATTGGCTAGACCTCGTACATTTGACTCAACGTGAGTACGAACTGATTTGGCAGGGGAAACGTGACATCTCTCTTCCGGCACTGGTGCACGCGTCGGATGGATTGGGAGTAGCAATGGGAAAGCTTCTGAATGGAAGCATCGATTATCGAGCGTTGCGAGCCCACTTTTTTGGTGACTATACGGTGTTACCAGAGCGCTACTCCCCAGAGGACCAACGCCTTTCCCGAGTTCGTGGCGTACAAGTAATTCTCCAATATTTGGATGTGTTTCACGGCGTGGATTATTTGAACCGCGTATTACGGAGGCTCCAATTATGTGGCATTATGTTTGACGATCTAGAGAAATACGTAAGTCCATTGGTTGGGATCGACATTTTAAATAATCTTGAAAAAGATGGTTTCTGTAGCGAGCAAATTAAAGACATTGGAAAAATGACCTTCACAGTCAGTCAGAGTGATCTTGGAAAATCATTGTCTGCACAAAAATCACCTAAGGCGCTATACGAGTATCTCCATGAGGCATTACCGCCATACTACGACATGCTCTTTCAGTATAAGCTCGAGCGTCTTGCAAAATATGGCTGCACGGTGAGGGTCATCCCCCGAGCTGAATCGCAAGATCGTTTTTGCACCCATGCCATTGGAGATCGCGCGCTATGTTTATATAAACAGGGTGTCTACGCTTCATTTTTGGCCAACCTCAACGGTCAGTACGCTGAGGTAAGCGAGAGCGACTGTCTTTATAAAGGTGCCGCTTTTTGCAGGTACAATATCTCCTGGAACTCTGCTGTCCTACTTCATTAGGCGCAATGTTACGGCAGTGGTTTTTTTCGCGGTCACGATAAATTTATTGTAGAAAAGCACAAGGTCCGGCTGATTTAGCAAGCCTAAATACTCGTTCTTGAACCTTTGGGCGAGGGCTATGCTTCCGAGGAATTCCGATAAGAATGGCATAGCATGGTCAATTTTAGGAGGGATGAGCTGCTTCTCATCGTCCAATATCTTGCCTCGTCCCTCTATAGTTTCTATTTGCCAATGGATTTCTTTAAATCCAGCCGTATGAAGCAAATGTGGGAGCTTTCTCCCGACTCTCAAATCAAAAGGTGCCTCTGTTTCGAGTTTTTGTAAAACATCGGCGATAAACTCGGTTTGCGGATAAATATTGTAAAACGGGCCGTCAAAATCGATGACACAAATTTGACCTCGGGGCTTTAGGCATCGGGCAAGTTCGATTAATGCCGGATGTCTGATCTTTTGAGGAAGGTGCTGCAAAACGTATCTGCAAAAGATCAAGTTAAACGATTCATTCTCAAATGCGAGATGTGATAAGTCTTGAACCTGAAAATCCAAATTTGGAAGATCCGCAGCTTCTTGTCGAGCCCGTTCGATCCGTTCATCTGAGATGTCGCAGCCTGTAACCATAGCTTTTGGATACATTTTTGCGAAATATCGACTGACAATTCCGGAACCGCAACCCGCATCGAGTACTCTTTGCCCTGACTCAATAATTATTCCCGAGCGAGAAAATTCTTTTTCGTAGTCATATTTTGAAAAGCTCGACTGTTGTTCGAGTCTCTCAAATTCCGTCTTCGCTTCCAGAACGTATGGCATTAAGGTGCCTATGCTGCGACCGGTTCTTCGATTCCGGCGGATTCGGCATCTTTTGGTTCGATGACCAATCTCTTTCGGAACAGAAATTCATGCTTTTCTCTACACGATTTGGCCCAATCTGATATTTCAGTGAGATGCATAAGCAACATCGGCTCATTCCCAGCGGACACCTTATGGATAATGGAAAGTGTCTCGCCATTTAGTTCAAGCGGCCGGTAACCAACGTCTTGAAACCAGATGTTGGTTTTGAACCGCAGTACTGCGGCACAAACATAGGAGTGCACGGCGCGTTCGAGCATGTCCGCATACGTCAGCGCCGCACCCAACTCTCTTACAAAAGCCGATAGTTCCCTAATGCCTCGGTAATGTTTTTTTATCGTTAGGCCGGCACTGTATACGGCATCCATGTCTTCTTGGCGGGATTCTGAAAAAATTGCGTTTAGGGCTAGTAGATGTCTATGTGCGTTCGCATCTTCCGCTGTCTTAAGAAGTGGCATCTTAATTTGATAGAAGTCACATCGCTTGAGCGAGACCTGGCGGAACCCTGCGACAGGAATCAGGCGTGTTGCTTCTTCTACGCAGAAGAGATGATGCCATACGACGTAATCCGCCGCGTCAAGCGGGAGAAATGATGGAGGATATTCTGAGCCATATCCCTCTGCTCTTAAGCACAAGAGTTCTCCGAACATCGTCTTAGCCAAGGGCTGTGTTGCAGCGCAATATGCATTATCCAAAGTGACTAATCTGATTTTCTCAATCATATGCTGGCCCGACGTGCCATGCGGATCATAATTAAGGTTTCGGTTCGCGTAGTCCTGGCGCTTAACAATAAAGACTTCAAAATCTATAAAAATGTTACCTACCGGCCCATTCAAGGGTTGTGGATGCCAGTATTTGTCGATTCGTTATCAGAAAGAGACTTGAAAAGTCTAGTGAGCACGGTTATACGCCTACAGCATATGACAAAAATCACATCGTTCCTGTTGGCCGGCCTGGTTATATCCACGTCCTTATTCGCATCCATCAAAGAAGAAAAAATGATTTTGATGACGTTCGATGGAAAGCCTCTTACGGCGATCGTGGGGTTGCCCGAAGGTAATCCGAAGGCGGTAGCCGTGATCCTTCAGGGCAGCGGCAACGTTGGTGCCGATGGAGACGTGAGCGGTCCGTTTCTTGGCGCCGGATATAAAGGCGCGCCAGCGAAGCTCAGTGAACAGCTCGCCGCGACACTCGCCGAGGAGGGGATTGCGACCGTTCGTTACTCCAAGCGTGGCGTGGAAGATGCCTCGGAACTGCCGAATCAGACGATTCCGTTTCTTGTGAAGGACGCGAAGAGTGCGCTCGAACTTGCGCAAAGTCGCTTTCCTGGCGCGAAGGTTTCGATCCTTGGATTTAGCGAAGGGGCACTATTAGCCGTACTTGTCGCCACTCAAGCCCCAGTTAACGCTTTGTTTTTGATGGGGCTTCCGGCTCGCTCGATTGACGACTCTTTAAAATATCAGTTTTCAGAATGGCCTCTTGAACTCATTGCGAAGACGATCGATCGCGATCACAACGGTGAGCTGTCGGCTGCGGAGCTTGATTCGTATAAAGGTACGAAGGCGCCTATTTTAAACATGGAATTCAAGGATCTCGATGCCGATGGTAACGGTACGATCTCGCTTGCGAAAGAGATCGCGCCTGCGTACCAGGGGTATCTTTCAGTCGTCATGGGTATGGTGCAGAAGCCACCATTCGACAAGTGGTACTCTTCGCTTAAGGAACTCGCACCACTTTCGGAATCTGCGAAAACTCTCCATCCCCGCGCGGTATATTTTTATCACGGCGCGGACGACGCGCAGACGCGTGCGGATTGGATGCTCCAGGATGTTCCTTTTTACCGAGGCGCGAAGAAGCTCCATGTGAAGGTATTCAACGGCCTTGGCCACTGCTTCGCGCCGATGGAGGGTGCAATGGGCGATGTGAAGACCTCTGGCCCGATTGATCCTGCCGTGCTTGACCAACTCCGGCATGACTTCAGCAGACTTTACTAATTTCAAACGCTTGACGCTCGTCGGCTAGAGTGCGAAAAATGAGGTGCCATGCGCACCTCAACCCGGCGATTCAAAAAGCTTCTGATCGCCAACCGCGGTGAGATCGCCGTCCGCATCGCGAGAACCTGCAGAAACCTCGGCATCCGAACCATCGGCATTTATTCGGAGCAGGACCGCCGTTCGCTGCACCTCGATTTTTGCGACGAGGTGGTTTCGCTCGGCGAAGGGCCGCTTTCGGAAACCTATCTCAATATCCCGAAAATCGCGGAAGCGATCGGCCGTTCGCGCGCCGACGCAGTGCATCCTGGCTACGGTTTTTTGTCGGAGCGCGCGGCGTTCGCGCGCGCGGTGACCGGTGCCGGTGCCGTGTTCGTGGGGCCGAGCCCAGAGAGCATCGAGGCCATGGGAGACAAGATCGAGGCCAAGCGCCGGATGGCCGCGATGGGCGTTCCGTTGCTCCCCGGAACCGAAGGCGGCGTTAAGGATTTCTCGGAAGCGAAAAAGGCCGCCGCGAAAATCGGTTATCCGGTTTTGCTGAAAGCCGCCGCCGGCGGCGGCGGCAAGGGCATGCGCATCGTGCGCGGCGGGAAGAATAGCGAGAAGGAACTCGCGGCGTCGCTCGAGTCGGCGTCTCGCGAGGCGAAGAATTATTTCGGCGACGGAACCGTTTACGTCGAAAAATTCTTGGAGAACCCGCACCACGTCGAAGTGCAGGTCTTGGGTGACGGGCACGGCGGCGGCGGCCACGTCTTTGACCGCGAATGCTCGATTCAGCGCCGGCACCAGAAACTCGTCGAGGAAAGCCCGGCGCCGCTCTTGATGAAACATCCGAAGGCGAAGGAGCGCGTTCTCGAAGTGGCAACACAGGTCGTGGAGCGCATGAAATACGCGAGCGCGGGGACTTTGGAATTCCTGGCCGGCGACGGCGGCGGGTTTTATTTTCTCGAGATGAATACGCGTCTGCAAGTCGAGCATCCGGTGACGGAGTGGGTGACGGGTCTCGATCTCGTCGAGCGGCAGATTCGCGTGGCCGAAGGCGAGCGCCTGAAATCAGGCGAACTGACCGGCGCAAAAAAAGCCGGGCAGCGCGGCCATTCGATCGAAGCGCGCGTGTACGCAGAGACGCCGTTTGAGTATCTGCCTTGCGGCGGAAAGGTCAAGGCGTTGCGACTGCCTTGCGGGCCGTTCGTGCGCGTGGATTCGGCGATTTACCCGGGTTACGAAGTGCTCACCGATTATGATCCCACGTTGCTGAAGCTCTCGGTCTGGGGCGCGGATCGCGCACAGGCCGTGGCAAGGCTGCGCTCGGCGGTGGATGAGCTGCGGATTCTGGGCGTGGGAAGCAACCAGGGATTTTTCTTCGCGCTCACGCGCGAGAAGGATTTCATCGAGGGAAATTACGGAACGCCGTATATCGACCGGCGCATGAAAGATTTGAAGGCGATTCATGGCGCCGAGATGGCGCGGCTGCTTCCGCTCCTGGCACATGGGGCGATCGAAGCGGTTCGGGCGCGTCCGGCGGGAACTCTCGTGAAGGCCGGAGAGAAGGCCGGAGAAAAAGCCGGAGAGGCGCGTTCGGCTTGGGAGTCGTCTGCACGGGCGGCCGCGCTAAGAGGTGAGCGATGAAGTACACGATCCTGTCTTCCGAAACGGACGAAAAACTTTTTGAGTGCGAGAGCGCGAAGGGCGATGTTCGCGTCGCGATCGAGGGGGGCTTGTGCGCCGTCGCGAGCGGCGAGGCTTCGCGCGAGATGTTTTTATTCGCGCGTGGCGCGCGCGCGGACGCCGTGACGTTCGCGACGGCGTTGGGCTCGATCTCGCTCGTGGTTACGCGCGGCGGGGGTGACGACGAATCTGGTGCTGGCCGGCGCGGACATCGATCGGTGAAGAGCTCGATGCCCGGAAAGATTTTGCGCATCCACTGCAAGGAAGGCGAGCCTGTCGAGGCGGGGCAGCCGCTGCTCACGATCGAGGCGATGAAGATGGAAAACGAGATCCGTTCTCCTGGCGCCGGCGTGGTCGAAAAAATCGCGGTGGAAGCGGGCCAGAAAGTGGAGACCGGCGGACTGCTCGTGACGTTGGGCGCGGGAGAGCCGGGCGAATGAAAAATAGCGGGACGAAAGGCAGCGAGACGAATTCCGGCATTCCGGTCGAGACCGCCTACGAAAAGGCGCCCGCGGGTTTTGAGAAGAGGCAAGGCAAGCCCGGAGAGTTTCCGTTCACGCGCGGCGTGCAGCAGGACATGTATCGCGGGCGTCTATGGACGATGCGCCAGTACGCGGGGTTCGGCTCGGCTCGCGAGTCGAATGCGCGGTACAAGTATCTTTTGTCGCACGGGCAGACGGGACTGAGCGTGGCGTTTGATCTGCCGACGCAGCTGGGGCTTGATCCCGACAACGGCCGTTCGAAAGGCGAAGTGGGAAAAGTCGGCGTCTCGATCGCTTCGCTCGCCGATATGCATACGCTCCTCGACGGCATCCGCCTCGAAGACGTGTCGACGTCGATGACGATCAACGCGACGGCCTCGATTCTGCTGGCGCTTTACGTCGCGGTCGCCAAAGAGCAGGGCGCGCGGCTCGAAAAACTTTCAGGCACGGTGCAAAACGATCTCCTGAAAGAATTCGCGGCACGGGGGAATTACATCTGTCCGCCCAAAGGCTCGCTGAAAATCACGACCGACATCATCGATTTTTGCGCGCGCGAGCTGCCGAAGTGGAATCCGATCTCGATCAGCGGCTATCACATCCGCGAGGCGGGTTCGACGGCCGTGCAGGAAGTCGCGTTCACTTTGGCCAACGCGATCTGCTACGTCGAAACCTCGCTTGCGCGCGGTTTTGACGTCGACGCGTTCGCGCCGAGATTGAGTTTTTTCTGGAACGTGCACAATGAATTTTTGGAGGAGGTCGCGAAGTTTCGGGCGGCGCGAAGGCTCTGGGCCGCTATCATGCGCGACCGCTTCAAAGCGACGAACCCGGCTTCGATGAAATTGAGGTTTCACGCGCAGACGGCCGGAAGCACGCTCACCGCGCAGCAGCCCGAAAACAATATCGTGCGCGTGGCGTATCAGGCGATGGCGGCGGTGCTCGGCGGCTGCCAAAGCCTGCATACGAACGGTTTCGACGAGGCGCTGGCGCTTCCGACCGAAAAATCCGCGAAGCTGGCGCTACGAACCCAGCAGATCGCGGCGTTTGAAACCGGTGTTACGCGCACGGTGGATCCGCTCGCGGGAAGTTTCTACGTCGAAACGCTTACCGACGAGATCGAGCGGCGCGTGAAGGAGTACCTCGATACGATCGAGAAGCGCGGCGGTGTCGTGAAATGCATCGAGACCGGGTACATCCAAAGCGAGATCTCGTCGTCGGCCTATCATAACCAGCGCGCGATCGAGCGCGGCGAGTACGCCGTCGTAGGCGTGAACAAGTTCGCCGAAGACGGAGGCGAGAAGGCGGCGGTGTTTCGCGTGGATGAAAAGCTGGGCCTTGAGCGCGCGCGCGAGCTCGCGGCGTTTCGCGCGAGGCGCGACGCGAAAAAGACGTCGAACTCCCTTTCGGAACTTACGCGCCGGCTTCGCGAAGATCGCAACGGCATGCCCGCGATTCTCGCGGCCGTCGAGGCCGGAGCGACCCTGGGAGAAATCTCGGACGTTTTCCGCGAGGTGTTCGGAACCCAGGTGGAGTGGACGGGAATTTAGGACTTGTGACAAAATAAGTTGGTACGAGATGTGCTTTACGCCACTTCGTGGGTGAAGTGAATTTACCGATCGAAAGCATCGAATCAAAAATCCATGTCGTTCGCGGGATCAGGGTCATGCTGGACAGTGATCTTGCTCTTCTTTATGGGGTTGATACAAAAATTCTGAATCAGACTGTTCGCAGGAATATCGAGCGTTTTCCAGCCGACTTTATGTTCCAACTATCTGAAAATGAATGGGAAAACTTGAAGTCACAAATTGTGACTTCAAGTTTGGGACACGGCGGCAGAAGGAAGCTGCCCCTTGTCTTCAGCGAATACGGAGTAGCCATGCTTTCGAGCGTGCTAAAAAGCGAGCAGGCGATTCAAGTCAACATCGCGATTATGCGAATCTTTGGAAAACTCCGAAGAATTCTGGCGTCAAATGTGGAGTTAGCGAAAAAACTTGCTGAACTTGAGTCCAAATACGACCGGCAGTTTAAAGTCGTCTTTGATGCAATTCGAGAACTGGTGGCGTCTCCTCCGATCCCTCGGAAGCGCATCGTTGGGCTTGGAAAGTAGACATGTCAATTGCCGTCAGACTGGCTCCGCGCCGATCAGCTTTTCCACTTTCTTGAGCAGATCCTGGTGTTCCTTCGACCCGACGACCGCTTCGATTTCCGGGATATAGACCGGCCGGTACGACGCGAAGTTCGCCTTTTTGAAATCCAGCACGCGGTTGGCGGAGGCTTCAAGCATCGCGAGGGCCCTCGCGCCCTCGGGGCTCGTGAGTTTCGCGAGCAGCGGCTCGAACACGCGCGTGATGAACGGCATCGTGTGGTAGAGCAGCACGTTCACGCCGGCTTCAAGCGCCATGAGCGCGGCATCGATTTCGCCCCAATGATCGGCGACGGCCTTCATCTCCATGTCGTCAGACAGAATGAGGCCCGCGAAACGCAGCTCCTCGCGAAGAAGGCCCTGGATGATTTTCGGGCTGAGCGTGGCCGGAAGTTTCGGGTCGATCGTTTCGACGATGATGTGCGCGGTCATCGCCATCGAGCAGCGCGAGCGGAAGACTTTCGAAAAAGGCCGAAGTTCGCGGCCGCGAAGCGTTTCGAGCGTGGTTTTCACGCGCGGGAGGTGGAAGTGCGAGTCCTTGGCCGTGTCGCCGTGACCGGGAAAGTGCTTCGCCACTGGCTGCACGCCGTTGGTCACGAATCCGCGCACGACGGCTGAGACCATTTTCGTCACGCGCTCCTCGGTTTCGCCGAAGGCGCGGCGGCCGATGACCGGATTATCCGGGTTCGTGTTGATATCGCAGACCGGCGCGTACACGACGTTGATGCCGACGGCGCGCAGTTCTTTCGCCTGCGCTTCGGCGATCTCGAAGGCGAGTTTCGGGGAGTCGAGGTCGCCGATCGCATGGGCCTCGGGAAATCGCGTAAACGGTTTGCGAAAACGTTGAACCTTGCCGCCTTCGTGGTCGACGGCGATGACGAGCGGAACGCCGTCCAACCCGAAAAGAGGATTCTTGGGTCGAATCGCCTGGATGCTGTTGGCGAGCTCGGCGACCTGCGCCGGGCTTTCGTAGTTGTTCGCGAAAAGCGTTACGCCGCCGATGGCGTTATCGGTGATGAATTTCGTGACCTCAGGGGCGAGCTCGGGCCCTTCGAAGCCGATGAAGAAGCACTGCCCCAGGAGTTTGCGGATTTCGTCGGTGTCGGCCATAATCCCCATCCTAACTCATCTTCGCGCGCTTTTGAATGCGAAGTCCCAGAACGCTGAAGGATATGAGCGTCAACACGAGCGCCAGGCCTGGGGCGATGCTCAAGCGCGGGGCCTCGATGAGGTATTGACGGCCCTCGGCGATCAGCCGTCCCCAGCTAGGGCTGTCGACGGGGCCGCCCAATCCCAGAAACGAAAGGCTCGCTTCGCCAAGTATTACGTGCGCCATCGAAAGTATGGCCTGGACGCCGAGCTGGGCGCGCAGCTGCGGCCATACGTGCCGCGACAAGATGCGCGACATCGGAGCGCCGCTCGCGCGGGCGGACTCGATGAAAGGAGCGACGAGGGCTTTGTGCACGAGCGCGTTGCAGAGGCGCGCCGATGAGGCCCATCCCGTGATCGAAAGCGCGAAGATCACGGTGGCGGTCGAGGGCGGCATGATCGAGGCGAGAAGGATCGCGAGCAAAAAACCCGGAAAGGCGAGAAAGGCGTCGATCGCGCGCTTGAAAACGGCTTCGACTGAGGCGGGTGCGAGCGCTGAGGCGCTTCCGATCATGAATCCCGCGGAAAGCGTGATGAGCGTGACGATCGCAGCGGTTGAAATCGAAATCGCCGCACCTTCGAGGATGCGCAACGCGAGATCGTTTCCATACGGATCGGCGCCAAGCCAGTGGCGGGCCGATACGGGCGCGAACGCCTGCGCGAGGTCGATCACGCGGTCTTCTCTTCTGGGTTGAGCCGCAGGCGAACGAGCTCGGCGGCGAGATTCACGAGAATGTAACCAGCCGCGATGACGAGCACGACGCCTTGAACGGTGGGGTAGTCGCGGCTTGAAATGGCGTCGAACGCGAGGCCGCCGA
Organism: Deltaproteobacteria bacterium; assembly: GCA_016186905.1. GTDB lineage: Bacteria > Bdellovibrionota > UBA1018 > UBA1018 > UBA923 > JACPKS01. The sequence goes on along the minus strand of JACPKS010000083.1, from coordinate 9,758 downwards.
TGCCCGGCCAGTCAAAGACCGCCTCGGTGACGACGGCTCCGGCGAGCAGGCCTCCGAACTGAAGGCTTGAAACCATGAGCACGGGGGTCGCCGCGTTGGGAAGCGCGTGAAAAAATAGAACGCGCCGCTCGGAGGCGCCCTTGGCCCGCGCGGATTGAAGATAAGGCGCCCCGAGACAGGAAGAAACCGCGGCAAACGTCGTCCGGCAGATGACGGCGGCCATTCCGGTCGCAAGAGTCAGTGCCGGAAGAACGATGGCCGCCGGCTCGTGAAACGCCGATACGGGAAGCCACGGCCAGCGGAGCGAAAAAAGAATCACGAGCAGGGGCCCCAGCCAAAACGTTGGAAGCGCCAGAAAAAGAGTCGAAAGCGCGAAGGTGGCCCGCGCGAACGCGCTTCTTGGCCGATATGCCGCCCAGGTGCCCGCCGGAACGCCGATGAGGTTGGCCAGAAGCGTCGCGACAAGCGCCAGAAGCAGCGTATTGGGAAGCCGCTCGAGAATCAGCTCCGTGACTTTTCGTCTTTGCGTGAGCGATTCCCCGAGATCGGCGCGCGCGAGGCGACGCGCGAATTCGAGCCACTGCTCGGAGAGCGGCTTATCGAGGCCCAGGCGATGGCGAAGCGCGGATTGCTGAACGGGCGCCGCGTTTTCGCCGAGCATGAGATCGACGGGATCGCCCGGAACCGCTCTTAGCGCGAAAAAAACGAGAATCGAAACGATGACGAGCGTGAAAAACGCCTGCACAGCCGTTCGGACCAGTGAGTTCGTTCGAGTCATTACTCGGACACGTTCCTGACGGTCTTTCCGGCGCCCCCGCTTGCGTCGAGAAACGCTTTCGCTTCCTGCTCGGAGGAGGCCCTCCGGATCTGGGCCTGGCGGCCGTTGATGTCCATGCGGACGAGCGAGCCGGCGGACGTCATGCACCAGAGCGAGCGCGTGTTTTCCATCTCGATATTGATTTCGGTGCAGCCGTCCTTCGCGTCGGGGCCTTTGACGGTGAACGAAACGGGCCGCGCGATGAACTCGTCGCGGGCGGGGTCTTCGGTAAAAACCCGCACGCGGCCGCGGTAGCCGGGCTTGAGCTTGTCCCAGCGCTGTACCAGCCAGACCGGAAAGAAAACTTCGAGGATCGTGCCGTCGGCGATGTGGCGCTTGAGCGCGGCCACGCGCGCGCCCTTGACGTCGATGTTCATCACGCCCGAGGTTTTTTCCCTGGCGTAAGTTCCGTTGACGATCTCGGTGGCGTTTTCGCCGGCCTTCGTGAGATTGAACGCCACCGGGGTGAGGTTTTCTTCGGCCACCGCGCCAAGGCTTTCCTGAAAGAGAACGGCCTTCTCGCGTTTGGTCATCTCGTAGCGGTACAGGTAGCGGCCGTCGCGTTTTTCGATGATCTCGTGGAAGTAGCCCCACGGCGAGCTTCCCGACTGCATCGTATACCAGGCGTCGTTGAGGATCTGGCTTTTCGCGGATTTTTCCTCCGGCGCCGCGGCCGTCTTCTGCGCGGCTTTTGCCGGAGCTTTCTTCGCGGGCTTGGCGGCGTGAGCGGCTTGCGGAAAAGAGAGCAACACCGCGGCGACAAGTAAGATGTGGTTTCGCATGACTCTACTTTACACCGCCGGTTTTATTCTGTTGAGCTGCAAAGTTCTTATCCACGCCGCGCCAAAAAGGGTGATGTACCAGGCAATATAGACCCAGAAGAGAAAAAGCGGGACGGCAGCGAGCGAGCCGTAAAACGTCGAGTAGGTCACGATCTTTTTGGTGTAGATCGCGTACCCCGATTTCGCGAGCTCCCAGAGAATCGCGGGCAGAATCGAGCCGCGGAGCACGGTAGACAGCGAGACCCTGACCGGCGGAATGAGCGAGTAGACGATCGCGTACAAAATCCAGTTCAAAACGAGCGCGAAGAAATGCCCCGAGAAAGGGATGTTCTTGAGCTGCGCCGAGATCGCTGCCGTCACGGCAAGGGATGCGACCGCGAGCGGCGGGCCGACGGCGATCAGAAGCAACGCGCGCGCGACGCGATCGAGCAGGGGTGGCGCTTTCTCCGTTTGCCAGATCTGCTGGAAGGCTCTCGCGATGTTGAGATAGGCGAGCACGCTCGTGATGAAAAGGCCGGCAATTCCTGCCCAGCCCACCGCTTTGGCGTGCACGCGGTGGATGAAAGTTTCCAGGTACTGCGCGACGACGTCGCCGGTTCCTTCCGATAAGTTTTGGATGATGAACGGCTGCAGCTTCGAGTAAGCGTAGTCGAAGCCGCCAAAGGCCTTAAAGACGTAGAAGAGCACCGCTAAAAGCGGCGCGATGGAAAGAACGGTTGTGTACGCGAGGCTTGCGGCCTGCACGGCGACGCCGGCCCTCGACGAAAGCGCGAAGCAGGACCGGAAAATTCTGCCGATCAGCGCGAGCCGATCGACCGGTTTTTGAAGGCGCAAAGACCTCGTTACTTCAGCAAATTTCGCCATTAACCGAAACATACCATAAGAGGAGGACTCGTGGACTCTCTTACCATGCTCGTGGCCTATGCTTTTGTTTTCGTCGCGGTGTATACGATCGCGCGCGCTTTTTTCTTTCAGGAAGAAGCGCGGTCCGCCAAGCAGCTGCTGGGCGAGGAGGACAAGACGCGCAAGGCGAGTAACGTCATCATCAAGTACTCTCGCCCGGTGTTCTCGCGCTATGTCGTGCCGCTTGTGGCGGGACTGCGGATCGATCCGGCGCGCAAGGCGCTTAAGCGAAAGCTGATCGCGGCGGGAATGCGCGACGAGTTCACGCCGGACGAGTTTTTTTCGTTCAAGCTTTTTCTCATCTTCGCCACCCCGGCGTTCATGGCCGTGATGAATTACCTCGGTGAGTTCGATTTCTCCTGGTTCATGTACCCGCTCTTCAGCGCGCTCGGGTTTTATTTTCCCGACTTCATGCTTCAGCAGGCGAAGACGCTGCGGCAGAAAGCCGTCAAGCGCGCGATGCCGTTCATCGTCGATCTGCTCGCGCTTTCGACCGAGGCGGGACTCGATTTCGTCGGCGCGATCGGCAAAGTGGTCGAAAAAGCGAAACCGAGCCCGTTCGTGCAGGAGCTCGAACAGGTGCTCAAAGAACTTCAGATCGGTTCGTCGCGCGCGGAAGCGCTTCGCGAGATGGCCGTGCGCCTGAACATGTCGGAGGTTTCTTCTTTCGTCGCGATCCTGATTTCGGCGGATCAAATGGGCGCTTCGATCGGAAAGGTGCTGCGCCAGCAGTCCGAGCAGATTCGCACCGAGCGGTTCCTGAACGGCGAGAAGGAAGGCGCGAAGGCCGCGCAGAAAATCATGGGGCCGATGATTTTGTTCATCATGCCGGCGATCATGCTGACGATCTTCGGGCCGTTCGCGCTGCAGATGATCGAGGGAGGCGGATTTTGAACGTGAGCCGCATGAGGAAAACCAGAGCCTACCGTTCGCGCGACGATCGCACGCTTGCCGAGCCCTGCTTTGTCGCCGCGGGCTTCGGGGACCGGGTGCTCGGCCTGATGGGCGAGCGGGGTCTTGCGCAAGGGAGCGGCTTGTGGATCGCGCCGTGCAATTCCATTCACACGTTCTTCATGCGTTTCGCGATCGACGCCGTTTACCTCGATCGCGACGGAAAAGTGCTTGTCGTGAGAAGGAATGTGAAGCCTTGGCGGGTCGACTGGCCGGTCTTTCGCGCGCATTCGGTGCTCGAAATTCCCGGCGGGGCGGCCGGTGACCTTAAAGAAGGGGAGATCGTGTGTATAAACTGACGGTCATCAACGGCGCGGCGAGAGGAACGGTTTTTCGCCTCGAAGACGGCGAGCGAACGGTCGGGCGAACGCTCGGCAACGACGTCGTGTTGCCGTCGCCGCAGGTTTCCAAGAAGCATTGCGTTCTGAATGTACAGGGAAGCGACGTGACCGTCAGCGACGCCGGCAGCTCCAACGGCACGTTCGTCAACGGCGTGCTCGTAAAGAGCCGCAAGCTCATGCCCGGCGATCGTTTGAGCGTGGGCGATTTCGTGCTCGAGCTGACGAAAGCGGCGCAGCCTTCAACCGCGCCGGTCACTTTGGATTCAGGCGGTTTCGGAAACGTGGTCCCGCTCCGCGGCGTTCCGGCCGGCGGGTTTGGAGGTTCCGGAAGCGCCCCGCAGGCCGGAGCAGCCGCGGCTTCAGGCATCCCAGGACTGACCGCCGGGCTTGAGCAGGTCAACGCCCAGTCTGTCGCGGGGGCCGCCCCCAAAAACGTAAAAGAGAAAGTTCAGTTTTATTTCGAAAAATTCGTGCTGAACTTTCTTCAAAACCTGAATGAAAAATACGAATGGCGCGTGATGGTGGCAGGCATGTTCGCCGTCCTCACGGTCGGCGCGGCGGTTCTTTCGGTGTACCCGGTGCTCGAGCGGACGACCGAAAAACTCGCGGCCGAGGCGCGCGAGCGGACGGCTTTTCTCGCGCGGCAGCTCGTCGACCGCAATTCGCGGTTCCTTTACGAGAAAATGGACTCGAAGGTCGACGTCGGTTTCGTCGAAAAAGAAAAGGGAGTCCTCGCGGCTTACGTCGTCGACAACGAAGGCCGCGTTCTCGCGCCGGCGCGCAAGATCAATCAGTACCTGACCGAGACGAACGAGGCTTCGTTCGTGGCGATCGCGCGGGCGGCGTTCGTGAAGAAGGAGAGGCTCGAGGAAGTGACGCGCGTATTCGGCGATGCGATCTACGTGGCGGTTCCCCTGAAGGTCTTCAATCCGGCCGCCGGAAAAAACGTCACGGTCGCGCTCGGGATCGTGGGCTTCGACCGAAGCCTCATGCTTTTCGACGAAGGCACGACGGCGCTCACGTACATCCAGGCGCTGATCCTCGCGTCGATCCTTTCGGTGATCGTGTTTTTCTCGATGTATCGGCTCACCCTCAAGCCGCTCACGAAGCTCAACGAGGACATCGATCTGGTTCTCAAGGGGAACGCGTCGTCCGTAAACCGCAAGTTCAAGATGGAGGAAGTCGACCCGCTCTTCGACGTGATCAACGTGGCGTTGCAGCGGGCGTCGGGTTTTCAGGGCGGTTCGGCAAGTCCCGCGGCCGGCGGCGACGTGCCGTCGATCGACGACGTGGTCGGAGCGCTCAAGTTCGTGGCCGAGAGTACCGCGGAAAACGGCGTATTGCTGCTCTCTCCCGAAAAACGCGTGCTGCATCTGAACGCGTTCATGGAGGAAATCACCGGAATCCGCGCCGCGATGGCGGCGGGCGACGAGTTTTCAAACGTCGTGCGCGACGCCGCGTTCAACGCGCTCGTCGACGACATGGTTTCGAAAACGGCTCCAGGCGCCGCGGCGGTGGTGGAGGATTTCGAGTTCTCGGGCACGATGTACCGGATGGAATGCTACGGAATCGGTCAGCCGGGCGCGGCGAAACTTTACGTGATGACGGCGAGGAAAAGCGGTTAACGATGGCGAAAGCGGCGATGCGGTTCAGGAATCTGACGACTTCGAGACAGCCGGGCGAGCTGGCGAGGCTGCGCGTGCTCGCCGGACCCGACCACGGAACGCTTTTCATCGTGCAGGGAACCCGCGTCAGCATCGGGCGCGGCGAAGACAACGACGTCGTGCTCACCGATATGAAGTCCTCGCGACGGCACGCGGAGATTCTGCTTCAGCCGCAGGGCGCGCTCGTCGCCGACATCGGCAGCACGCACGGCATTTCCGTCAACGGCAAGGTTTTCGGCGGAACCGCCGCGGGAGCCGCGAGGCAGTTACCGCTAAAAACCGGCGACAAGATCGGCGTCGGCGAGAGCGTGCTTGAGTTCATCGCCACGGAGGCGGCGGGCGCGACGCGCGTTTTCACCGTTCCGCCCCAGCCGACCGTGCGTGCCGCCGGCACGGGGAGCAGCGGTTACACGCAGTTCATCCCAAAGCCGCGGCCAGAGCCCGCCGCGGAGGCGCGCGAGCCCGCGGCGAAGAATACGTTTTTCGAGCGTAACCGGAAGATCCTGTACCTGATCGGAGCCCTCGTGATCGTGGCAACACTTCTTCCGTCGGTTGAGCAGAAACAGCGGAAGAAGAAAGCCGCGTACAACGAGCCGGCTGAGATTGAAGCCGAGAGGGCCGTGAGCAGCATCCAGCCGCCGCAGCTTGACGCGGCAAGCGTCAAGTCCTCGGAGCAATACTTTCGCGAAGGCTTTCGGGAGTTTCGCGCGGGAAATTTCACGCGCGCGAAGTCGGCGTTCGAGACCGCGCTGCAGGTGAATCCGGGGCATCCGCTCGCGGCGGTTTATCTCGGGAATACGACGAAGGCGATGGAAGGAGAGGCCAAGACCTTGATCGACGACGCCCGCAAAGACGAAGAGGCCAATCGCCTGAGCGGGGCGCGCGCGAAATACGACGCGGTCAAGCGCCTGTATCAGCGCGATACCTCGAATCCCCGGTACAAAGAGGCGGAGGTTCGCTCCGACGAGCTCGAGAAACGGATTAAGGAAGCGGAGAAAAACTGAGATGGCCAAGCTAAGGCTCATCAAAGACGGGGTGGAGATCAGAAGTCTCGATCTGAACGAGACCGGGAAGACCTCCCTGCTCATCGGGCGCGCCGAAGGCTGTGATCTGCGCATCGACGATCGCGCGGTCGGGCGCGAACACGCCGTGCTTTCGGTGCGCGGCGACGTTCTTTCGATCAGGAAGAAGAGCAAGTTCGGCGTCGTGTCGGTCAACGGCCTTGAGACGGCCGAAGCCTCCGTGAAGGTGGGCGACATCATCTCGATCGCCGATTATCGCCTCGAAGTGAATGAAAGCGAGGCTGCCGCGCGTGAAGTCGCCGCCGCTTTCGAGCCTTCGCCCGGTCTTTCGGTTGGAGAGCCCGCGGGCGCGCCGCCTCTCGAGCCGTCGGTGATGTTGGAGTCTTCGTCGTTCGCCACCCCGTCTGAAGCGCCATCTGAAGCGGCAGTCGAGGCGGAGGCCGCGATCGAGCCGCCAGCCGCGCCCGGGCTCGCGCTGGAAACCGGAAGCGGAGCCCCGATCTCAAAACGCGAAACCGCGAGCCTCGGGGCGCGGGCGGAGCCGTCGCCGGAAAGCGGCGGATCCTCCAAAAGCGGATTCAAGCTCGAAGCCGCGACGTCGATTTTCGACGCCGCCAGTCCGCCGGCGTCGGGGATCGTCACCTCAGAGCCGATCGCTCTTTCGGGATCGGGATTTCAGGTCGCCGACGGCGGCGAGCACACCGCGATTATTTCCCACGCGAAACTCGACGCGAGCCTCGTCTTCAGAACGGGTGAGGCGAACGTGGATGATTACCGGATCGAGAAAGCCGAGATCTCGATCGGAAGGGGAAGCGACTGCGACGTCGTGCTAGGCGACCGCACGGCAAGCCGCAAGCACCTGCTGATCCGCCGCGTGGGCGCGACGTTCGTGGCGCAGGATCTGGGATCGGGCAACGGAACTCTCGTCAACGGCGAGAGGATCACGCAGCGCGAATTGAGCGGAGACGACGTTCTGAAAATCGGCGACACGGAATTCACGTTCAAGGCCGTGAGCGCGGAGTATCTGCGGCAGCAGGAAGGGTTCATGGCGGTTCCAGCCGAGGAGCCCGCGGCCGCTCCGGCGGCGTACGCGCCGGCACCCTCGGAGGGGCTGGGCGCAATGGCGGGGGGAATGCAGCCCCAGCAAGGCGAAGCGGCCGGGTATCCGGGGCATGCCGGCGGCCCGCAGCTCACCGGAAGTTTCTCGGGCGTGCCGGGAATCGGCGGCGCGAAAAAAAGCGGCCGCGAAAGCCTGCTCGCGAAATTCAAAAGACAGCCGCGCATGCGCCAGATCATCATTCTCGCCGGAATCTTCGCCGTCGGGGCGTTCCTCTTCACCAACGAAGACGACACCAAGAAGAAAAAGCCCGCCGCGACACAGGGCTTGGTTCGCAAAGAAGACGAAGCGTTCCAGAAGCTTCCCGAGGAAAAGAAGCAGTTCGTGGTGAACACCTACCAGCTTGCTTACGACCTTTTCAAGAACACCGAATACGAGCGCGCGCTTTTCGAGGTCAAAAAGGTGCTCGACGTGATTCCGAACGGATACAAAGACGCCAAAGACATCAAACGCTACGCCGAGAATGCCATCGAGATGGAGCGCACGAAGGCCGAGGAGAAGCGGCGCAAGGAAGAGGCCGCGCGCATCCAGAAAGAGGTCGCGGACCTTCTGGTTCAAGCTCAGGAATTCGTCGACAAGGGAAAGGATTCCGAGGCTCGCGAGGTTTTCGTGCGAGTCTTTGAATTCGATCCCGAGAACGCGACCGCGCTGCGGCTCAAGCAGCAGCTTGACGAAAAGGCCGAGCGCGCCAAGCGCGACGAAGAGGAGCGCGCGAATATCGCTGAAAAGCGCGGCAAGCTGCTTGAGCTGATCGGCGAAGGGCGCAAGCTTCTCGCGAAGGGGAAATACTACGCCGTCATGGATCGCATGCAGGACGCGCCGACGATCGGGCTTAACGATCCGAAGCTGATGGGCCAGGCGCGCGCGTTGATCGTCCGCGCCAAGACGGAGCTCAAGAACAAGGCGCAGCCTTTCGTCGATGAGGGCACGCGCGAGCTCGCCGCCGGCAACTATCCTCGCGCGCGGGACGCGTTCTACAAGGCGCTCAAGATCGATTACAAGCAAAAGCAGGCGCTGGCGGGAATCGAAAGAATCCGCGAGGAGCTTCACCGGCGCGCCCAGGCGATTTACACCGAGGGCGTGATCGCCGAGTCGGTGAGCGATTTCGAAACGGCTAAAGCGCGTTTCAAGGAGTGCCTTGAGCAGTCGATGCCCGACGACGTTTATTACGGCCGATGCCTGCGCAAGTCGCGCCGGTTTCAGCTGACCGATGAGCTCGCCGGCCGCGAGGCGGGCGGAAGGAGCGCGGCATCGCAAGCGGCGCCCTCCGGCGAAAGCGGCGCCGCGGGCGGAGACCCCGAGATGCCGGTTTTAGGCAAGCCGGAAACGGGCGAGTCGAATGAGTAATCCCGACCGTTCGATCGTGAGAGGATACGGCGCGCTCACCGAAGGAGGCGCGCAAGATCGCGTGAATGAGGATGCGGTTCTCGCGGTGCCGGAGCATCGTCTCTTCGGGATCGCCGACGGATTCGGCGGAAGCGGCGCGGGCGATGCCGCCGCGAAATCGTGTCTGGCCGACGTACGCGAGTTCGTCGAGAACGGTTTGGGCGATTCGGAGGTCACGCTCCCGTTCGTTTATCGCAGCGATTACGCGGCCGGCGCGAATCTCGTCTTCAACGCGTTTCTTCACGCCAACCATCGGCTGCATGCCGCGAACAAGGATCGTCCGCTCAACGCGCGCGCGGGAGCGAGCGCGCTTTTCGCGTTATTCACGGGCCGGCACGTCACATTGGCGAATGCCGGCGCGTGCGGGGCATTTCTCGCGCGAAAGGGCAGGGCCATCGAACTGGTCAAGCCCCGCACCTACAATGCCTATCGGGCGGCCACCCATTGGAACCCGCAGTGGGCGTTTCCAATGACCGCTCTGGGGCTTGGTCCCAACGTCGAGCCAGAGATTTTCGAGCTTCGGATTGAGCCCGGCGACGTGGTCGTAATGGCAACGGATGGGGTCTACCCCTACCTCGGGCCGGAAGATTTTGCAGGGCTGCAGACCTTGTCGGAAAGCGGGCACCTGGAAATAGATATAAAACAAGAAAATCAAATACTTATCGTTAACTCCAAGGAGTCGGGCGGCATGGATGACCGAACAGTTATAACCCTGGTTTGCGGGTAATTTGACATGCGGTGCGTCAAGGCTCTATAATTTTTATATGGACGACCG
>JACPKS010000086.1 GCA_016186905.1 Deltaproteobacteria bacterium | reverse complement strand
CGTATTCGTGTCATCGGTTCCAGTACACGGGTAGGAATTTTGATCCCAGACGGCATCATACCAGTTCATGGTCGTGGGGCTTACCGAGCTGAAGATCAAACCCGTGCTTGTGTCTTTGCACCCGCCGTTACCGTTGACCCAAACGCCGCCAAGCGACGCGCACAGGGCTTTCGGATAAATCTGGTTTACCGGGAAGTTCGTCATCGCAACGCTCTCAAGAGCCGTGCTCGACGCAGTGAGTGTGTAAGTGCCTGCAACGTTTACCGCGAGGCCCGTGTTGGTTCCGCCAAGGTTGTTGAAGCTTGCGACTCCCGAAACCGCGTTCACGCTCTTTGAAGTGGAGCAATTATAGAGCCTGGCTGTTGTTTTGTTGTGGATGCAAAGCTGCCCGCCTGCCGGGCCAGACGTAACCGTCAATGTCACGGGTGCATTGGAATACGTGACGGTCGAGTTCGTGGTATCGGCAAGCCTCACCGCGGGCTGGGTATTGAAGGCCACGTTGACCCCTAAGCCGTTAGTACCTCCGGCAACCGACGTGACTTCAATGAGTTTCGTTGGAGGAGGATTACGCACGCAGCGAACCACGTAAGAAGTCGTGATGTTATTGTAACTATAGTTGGTGCCTGAAGCCGCTGACGTAAAATTACCATAATAATAAGCTTGGGTGGCGTTTGTAGCGGAACTCGTCCAGAGGGGCCCGGGTGCTGAATTCTTCAGGGCGTTGTAAGCGCCATGCTGGTCGGCTGCGATGAAATCGCCTACGGTAGGCACTCTCCAGTCACTTAAGCCCGACTCGACAAGATTCTGGCAATAGGCCGCTGCGTTGGCATCGACCGTTGCCGTTCCGCTCACATCTTTTGTGATGCCTCTTGCCACCTGCCACGGTTCCGGTGAAGGCGAGCCGCTCGTTGCCGAATCCCAGACCGCGGCACTCCAGTTCATGGCAGCACCGCCAACGGCGGTGTTTAGCGCGCTCCACACGAGCCCGCTTGTCAGGTCTTTGCATCCGCCGTCGATCGTCTGCCATCCGACCGTGCCGGCGCACTGGGCGGCCGCGATGATCGTGCCGACGTCAAACGCGCCTGAAACCACCGACGGGACTCCTGCGATCGAGGATGCGGCGTTGAGTTTCACGCCGGTTTCGCCGACCGAGTAACTCACGTTGGTGAACGTCGCAAGCCCGCTTGCGGCGGTCGCCGTAAGCGAACCGCCAAGAACGCCCGTTCCGGTGTTGAGTGAAAGCGTTACGGTGCTTGAGCTATCGGAGGTCACGCGGTTTCCGTACGAGTCGCGCACCTCAACGACGGGCTGAGTGGAAAACGCCGTTCCCGCGTTCGCCCCTCCAGGCTGAGCATAAAAATTCAACGCCGCCGCCGGACCATGTGTTGCAGTTCCCGTGAACAGCACCTGTGTTGCCGTTCCAGATGCCATCGTGGCCGTGAAGGAATGCCCGGTGCCCACCAATCCGCCAAGTCTCACGATGCACGTTGCAAGACCGTTTGCGTCGGTCGCGACCGGCTGCGCGGAGACGATCTGCCCGCCCCCGCTTGCCACGCCGAACGTCACGTTGACGCCGGGTACTGCCGTTGCGCCGGGGTTTACCACTTTCACCACGAGATTTTGCGCGAGATTCGTTCCCACTTGTCCTGTCTGGGAGTTTCCGCTCACGATCGAGATCGAGTCTGGCGTGAGTGCTAGCGACACCGTCACGGTGCCCGTGACCGTCGTTGTTGACGTGATGTTATTGTCCGCGATGAGCGTCAAATCGAAAACTTGCGCGAAGATCGTGCCCGTTCCGGTGGCCGTCGGCGAAAGGGTTGCGTACTTGCTTGGATTTCCGCCGGTGATCGAAAGATTGGCGGTTGTCAGGGATCCCGTCATCGACCATGTGGCCGGAATCTCCTTGATGAACGCGCCGGTGGAACTCACCAAAACAGCCCTCATCGTGAACGTGTCGCCGACGAGAAGGCTCGTGGTTCCGACTGAGCTTGTCCCGACGAGCGGATATATTTTCACGAGCGACGCCACGGCCGTGGAAATTTCGGTGAAGGTCACCGCGGGCACGGTCCCGGAGCTCATCGAGGCCGTGAAGGTCTGCGTTCCGACCAGCGAGCCAAGCAGCACGGTCGCTGAAGCAAGGCCCGAGGCATCGCTGAACACGGTAGTACTCGTTTGGATGATGCCGCCGCCGCTTGCGACCGCGAACGTCACGAGCACGTCCGGAACGGCGTTGCCCGAGGCATCGGTCACCCGCGCCGTGAGCTGGTTCGACAGCTGCGTGCCGTTGACCGCGGTCTGCGCGTTTCCGCTCACAATCGAAAGAATATCGGGCGCTCCGGCTTTCGTCGTCGCGGGCACGATGGTCGTCGTCGAACTTGCCGCAGTCGAGCCGGTGACCGCATCGAGATCGCTCGCGGTCGGCTGCTGGCAGGCGGAAAGCGCAAAAGCCGCGGCGGCGAAACTGATCAGCCCCGCGAGCTGAAATAGAAAATGTATGCGAGCACGATGTGCTCTATCAGTATGTTCCATCACCATTCGCTTACGTTCCACGTTAGAAAACCTGCCTTCCCGTCTGTACTTATCGGCACGCGAAGGGCTTTCCTTGACCATTTTAGTATACCATATCAAAAAGGTGGCTGCTAACTAACGACAAAGCGCCGCGTTAAATATGTAATATCAATAGGTTCGAAAATTCGAGTTTACGAGAGAACAGAAAGCTCATATTGCGCGTGCTATTAATTCATTTAAAATGGAGCCTCTCGCAGACAAACGCCCGATGAAAACCCGCAAGAAGATCGATCTATATAATGCTCCCTGGATTTTCCTCCTCGGCCTGATCGTATGCATCGCTCTCGCCGAAATAACGGTGATGCTGATCCTGCCGTATCTCGCTCCTTCAGTCTCGCCGTTTCAAGAGGCGCTCCTGGACGCCGCGATCCTGACGCTGTTCATCCTGCCGCCGCTCTGGTGGCTGGTCATCCGCCCCCTGCGCGGCTCAACCCTGCTTGAGCGGCTGCGCGCCGAAAAGGCGGTGAGAAACTCCGCGACGGGCATCCTCTCGATGAACCACAAAGGGCTCATCGAGTCGGCCAACCCTGCCGCCGAGCGCATGTTCGGGTATGCGGAGGCCGATCTCATCGGGCGCGACATCACGATGCTGATCCCCTCGCTTCGCGTTGAATCCATCGCCAAAGAGAGCTCCGCCGAAGCACCGCCGCTGAAACTTAAAGGGCTGCACCAAGAAGGCGAACAGTTCCCCATCGAAGCCCTGCTGGCGGAATCCCTCATCGCGGGCCGAAAGAGTTTTTTCGTGTTCATCCGGGATGTCACTTTGAGCACCCATGTGGACCAGAGGCGAAACATGCAGTACAAGGTTCTGAACATCATATCCAAGGCAAGCTCCCCCGCCGCGGTGTGCCAGCCGGTCCTTGAAGCGCTCTGCATGACGATGGGCTATAAGCTTGGGGAACACTGGGCAGTCGACCAAGCCGACCCCGAGACCTTGCGTCTTCAGTGCGTCTGGCACGTTCCGGAACTGGATGCATCGGAGTTTCTCAGGATAAGCCAAGACATGACCTTCCGGCGCGAGGTCGGTATTCCTGGCCGCATCTGGGCCAACGCTCAAGCCCTCTGGATAAAAGACATCGCCACATGTCCTGAGTACCTTCGGCGCGAGGTCGCGAGAAACGCGGGGTTTCACAGCGCCATCGGCTTTCCCATCCACAACGGCCACATCCACGGCGTCATCGTGTTCTACAGCGACGAGATTTTGCAGCCGGCCGACGAGCTCATCTGGACGATGACCGACGTCGGCCACCAGATCGGTCTTTTCATCGAAAGAAAGGAGCTGGAGCGGCTCCTCTCCGAACGGCAGAGCCAGATCGTCGCGACCTCGAAGCTCGCGGCACTTGGAGAGATGGCGGGCGGCATCGCGCACGAGATCAACAATCCCCTCGCCATCATCCATACGCTCTCAGGCGAGATGCAGGAGCTGATCCAGGAATCGAAGGCTGACCATGCGACGCTCTCCCAGTCCGCCCGGAAGATCGAAACCACTGCTTTGAGGATCTCCAAGATCGTTCAAGGCCTGCGCGCGTTCGCGCGCGAGGGAAGCAAGGACCCCTGCGAAAAGATCGGTCTCGGCTCGATCGTCGAAAACACCGTCTCGCTTTGCCGCGAGCGTTTCAAGCTCGGCGGCATCAAACTTATGATCGACCCCATCCCTGAAGACCTGGTGATCGAGTCGCGCTCAATCCAGCTCTCGCAGGTGCTGCTGAGCCTTCTCAACAACGCCTTCGACGCCGCCGAAAAGAGCGCGGAGAAATGGGTGCGCATCCGCGGCGAGCAGACTGAGACCGAGATCGAGCTTTCGGTCATCGACAGCGGAGCGGGGATCCCGCAAACGGTGCGCGATAAGCTCTTTCAGCCGTTTTTCACGACAAAAGAAATAGGAAAAGGCACGGGGCTCGGCCTCTCGATCGCGCGGGGGATCATCGAGGACCACGGCGGCACCCTTAGGCTGAGCCAAGATGAGCCGCACACGCGGTTCGCCATCCGAATGCCAAAACTTCAACAAAACCCCGCCGCTGCACCGAGGCTGACCACATGACCGAATCCGCTTTGAAGGAACCGAAAGACACAACGCTGCTGGTTGTCGACGACGAGGGCGACCTCCGCGAGGCCATCATGTCGTTTCTAAAGCGGCGCGGATACCGCGTTCTCGGCGCGGAAAACGGCCGCGAAGCCCTCGCCATCCTCGAGCGCGGCGAGCCCGTCGATCTCGTGCTGACCGACGTTCGGATGCCGAACGGCGATGGCATAGAGTTATTGGACCGCGTGAAGAAACGCAGCCACGTCACTCCCGTGGTGATCCTGATTACCGGTTACGCCGACCTCACGATCGAGGAAGCCTTCGATCGCGGCGCCGACGCGGTGTTTTCAAAACCGTTCGACCGCAAAGAGCTGCTCGAGGCGATCCGCCGCGCGCTGACGCAGAGAGAGAATCTCTGGGCTGAGCGCCCCGAGATGATCCCCGTTGATTTCGAGATCGAGCTCGAGTTTTCCGACCTCAATCTCGCGACCACGGGACGGGCGCTCAATATCGGCCGCGGCGGCATGTTCGTGGCGTTGCGCGCGCCACTTCCAACCCCGGGGGTGGGGGCGCGGTTCCGCATCCTGTTCGGCTCCGATCCCGCGTTTCAAACCCTTGCCGGCGAAGGGATCGTGCGGTGGGCGCGCACGAACGCGCAGGAAGGTCTTCCCATCGGCTGCGGCATCGAGTTCGGCTTCATCGAGGAGACCGCGAGAGCCCGGCTGATCGACTTCATCGAGCGGCATTCCACGCGGGCGTTCATCCCGAAAATCTAGCGGCTTAAGTGACATTTTGACTCAACGGCGAAAACATTTTCTTCGCTAAAAGATTCCACAGTAGTATGGAATGCGAACTTGGAGTAAGGTCAGGGCATTTCGGTTTGCATCACAACAGGGAGCGCGCGCTTGCTTCTGGCATTGGTGTTCATCATGGGGTTTCCTCTTTCACTCGCGGCAGCGGGGAACGAGGGCTTTCCCGGTGAGGTGCAGATTCCGCCTCCGCCCTTCTCGGAAGGGATCTTTCCGTGCTCCAACTGCCACAAGGAGATGCCCGTCAATCCCAAACGACGGATTTTGAAGGACGAGCATACGGGCATCGTGTTCGAGCATGACGCCAAGAACCGGTGGTGCCTCGACTGCCACAATGCCAACGACAGAGACAAACTCAAACTGGCGAGCGGAGCCCTCGTCGATTTTTCAGAGTCCTACCGGCTCTGCGGGCAATGTCACGGAACGAACCTCCGGGACTGGAAAGCGGGAATTCACGGCAAGAGAACCGGCAGCTGGAACGGCAAGAAAACCTATTTTCTTTGCGCGCACTGCCACAATCCCCACTCGCCGCGCATAAAGCCGGTCACCCCATTTCCGGCGCCTGTTCCGCCCGAAGGGAAGTTTCTCCGGCACGGGAGCGCCGGAAAATGAAGAAGGAGATCACCAGGCGGGATTTCCTGAAAAAAAGCGCCGGTGTTGCGGCGACTTTGTGCCTTCCGGCTTGGGCCGCATGCACGCAGGACAACGTGGAAGCGTTCCTTCGAGAGCATTTTCTCGAGTTGTCGCCGCAGCAGCTCACGAAAGTGCTGCGCCGGCTGGAAAAGGAGAATCTGAAGAGGTTCGGGAAAGCCGGGACCATCGACGCGACGCCGGCGATGAAGGGGGTCGTCTTCGGTTACGGCCTGGACATCTCGCGATGTATCGGCTGCCGCCGCTGCGTTCACGCGTGCGTTAAAGAAAACAACCAGTCACGCAAGCCCGCCATCCAATGGATCAACGTCATCGAGTTCAACAAGGAAAGCGGGATCGACTTCGGTGAAGCAGACCCTTACTACTGCTCGCCTGGCAGCATCCACAACAAAGCCGCCGGGGAGAAGGGAAGCGGTTCCTCGACTCAAGAACTGAGCAAAGAGCAGAAGGCGATCCTCCAGAACCCCGAGTCGCAGTATCCCCTCTATCAGATCAACGCGGAAAAGCCGAAGACGGAGGCCGCGGGCGGATGCAAGGTGCCGCGAGCCGATCATTTCTACGTTCCCGTCGCCTGCCAGCAGTGCAAGGATCCCCCATGCGTCAAGGTCTGCCCCGTGAAAGCGACGTGGATGGAGCCGGACGGGATCGTGGTGATCGATTACGACTGGTGCATCGGCTGCCGTTATTGCATGGCCGCGTGTCCTTACGGCGCCAGGCGCTTCAACTGGTCGGAGCCCGAGCTTGCCGCCGAGGAGTTCAACCCGGACACGCATTATCTCGGCAACCGCCCCCGGCGCCGCGGGGTGGTCGAGAAATGCACTTTCTGCATTCAGCGCACGCGCAAGGGGCTGTATCCCGCCTGTGTGGAGATCTGTCCTGTGGGCGCGCGGAAGTTCGGCAACCTTCTCGATCCCGAAAGCGAGATTCGCTACATCATGAAACACAAGAGAGTTTTGATCCTGAAGAACGAGCTCGCGACACACCCGAAGTTCTTCTACTTCTATGGATAGGCGGACGACGGCCATGCATTTCATGAGCTTCGTGAAGACAAGTTTCAAGCTTTGGTTCAGCGGCGGCCGGTATTACTGGGCCTGGATCGTTTTTCTCGGCCTGCTGATCGTGTCGGGAGCGTTTGCCTACCGCGATCAACTCGCTGACGGCCTGATCGTGACGAACATGCGCGACCCCATTTCGTGGGGTTTTTACATCGGTAATTTCACCTTTCTCGTCGGCGTGGCCGCTGCCGCCGTGATCCTGGTGATCCCGGCGTATATTTACCATTGGGAGCCGATCAAGGAGGTCGTTCTTCTCGGGGAACTGCTCGCCATCAGCGCGATCGTGATGTGCTTCCTTTTCGTTACGGTGGATCTCGGGCGGCCCGATCGCGTCCTGCATCTTATCCCGCTTATCGGCAGCCCGAACTTCCCCAGCTCGCTTCTGGCCTGGGACGTTCTCGTGCTGAATCTCTACTTCATCTTGAACTTTTTTATCGTTTCGTACCTCCTGTACAACGCCTTCCTGGGAAGGGAATACAACAAGGCGGTCCTGCTTCCCCTCGTTCTCCTCTCGATTCCCGCCGCGGTGTCGATCCACACGGTCACCGCTTTCCTGTACAACGGGTTGCCTGCGCGGCCGTTCTGGAACGCGTCGATACTCGCGCCGCGGTTTCTCGCGTCGGCCTTCTGTTCCGGGCCGGCGATTCTGCTCATTCTGTTTCAGATTCTCCGCAAAACAAACGGTCTTAAAATCAAGGATGCGGCACTGAGCAAGATCGCCGAACTGATGGCGTACGCGATGTTCATAAACCTGTTTCTGTTTGGCGCTGAGATATTCAAGGAGTACTACTCCAACACCGAGCATCTGGTTTACACGAAAGTTCTCTTCGTCTCCGTTCTTGGCAAGACCAGCGTGCATTATTTCATGTGGCCGGCTCTGATCTGCAGCTTTCTCGCGTTCCTGCTGTTTCTGATCCCGAAAACCAGGCGCAACATTTACACGATGAATGCCGGATGCCTGATGATCTTCTTTGGCGTCTATACGGAAAAAGGGTTGGGGCTCGTCATCCCCGGGCTTACGCCGGATACGCTGGGCGAGATCTACATGTACGCCCCGAGTCTCACTGAATACCGGGTCGCCGCTGGGGTTTTCGCGGTCGGGTTCCTGATCTTCACACTCATGGTCAAAGCGGCCATATCGATTTCTCTTGGCGAGACCGTCATGCTCGGAGACCAGTCGAGGGATTCGCGAATATAGGCTATAATGTTCATCAATAACGTTGCAAAACAAGAAAGGAAGATCCGTCGTATGAAGAAGCTTATCGTTGTCGTCGCGTGTTCACTTGTATTTAGCGGGCTGGCGTTGGCGCGGCCGGCTTACAAGCAGGCTCTTGGCAAGGAGGCATGTACCGATTGCCATGTCGCGGGCAAATTCAAGCAGGCCCCGACGGCAGAATCCAAGGAAAAAGTGGCGCTCTACAAAAAAACCAAGGAAATGGTTGCCAAGATGAAGGAAGGCAAAGGCGACTTTGCCGGCAAGACCGCCTGCTCGGATTGCCACAAGCCAAAGAAAGCGGAGTAACACCAAGCCACGTCCGTTAAGGAGTTTGACGCAAACGAGCCTCGTGCG
>JACPKS010000089.1 GCA_016186905.1 Deltaproteobacteria bacterium | reverse complement strand
CGGACGCCCGAAGTGCGGCGCGACATGATTCCGGATTTTGCGATGTCCTCGGTTTTGGCTCTCTTCTTTTCACGTATTCTTGCATCACCGCCTTGAAAACTTCCTGATGAGCGAGCGCAGGATTTCCTTTTAGGTCTTTCACCTTTTGAACGAGCTCGAGAAATTCTTGATCCACCTCGATTGTGATTCGAGTGCGTTCCGGAGTAATCGCCCGTGCTCGATCCTCCCTGCGCGGCCCGGTGGACTGAGACACGAGCACGCGCTCGACTTCGCGTGAAGCCTTTCCTGAAATCTGGCGCAGCAAAGTCACAGTCTCTTCCGGTTTCAGTTTTTCGCGCCTCGCATGCGCGCCGAGTTTTGCCGTCGTGGTCAGCGTGAGTTTTCCGGACTGAAGCTCTTCTTTTACTTCCGGAACTCGCACCATAAGGCGCATCGCCGCGACTCGGTCGAATGCCTGCGCCTCGGAATACTGCAAGGCTTTGTGCACGTACTCCCAAAGGCTCGAATATCCGCGCACGGCGTACAGTCGCCTGCGGTCGATTTCAGCTAAATGCTCCAAAAGAACCAGCGTCGCCGCTTTTTCGTTCGATGCCGCCTGCAGCGTTTCCGAGAGAAGAAGATCATTTGAAAGTGAGATCAGGTTTTTCATGCGGTCCTTATACACCCGCTTTTTTCAGGCCATTTTTCTTCGCGAGATCGTCTGCAGGACATTCGAAATGCGGGGTTTCACAAAAATCGAGAACAGCGCCGATGCGTTCGCGCAGAACGCAATTCCGCGCGAAGGAGCGCCACTTTAAAAGCGAACCGCGAGCAACGCCTCTTTTTTCAAAAAAACAGGTCAAGAGAAATTCTGATTTTTTTTGAAAAAACTTTTCCGTGTGAGTTCATTACTAAACACACCCGCAGAGCTGCGATCGCGTATGGAAATTTTGGCGATAAGTAACGATGCACCTATTGCCTATGATTTATCCCAAGCCGCTTGAAAAAATTGGGGGGGGTGACCTCTAAGGCGGAGGGATCATGAAAAAAATACTTTTTGTCACTTTGGTGTTTTTGATTTCATTAACAGCTTTGGCAAAATCGGAAACTTCAAAAAGGAATCCTGCTTCTAATGAATTACAGCTTTCAGAGGTTACGGTTAAGGACTGTAGCAATACTATTCGCGGTTACACGATTGATCTTCAATTTCTTCCTGGAAATTCCGACAAGGTCGCTCAATATGAATTCACTATGACAGTAGACAAAGGCGGAGAAGAACACTCCATCACAGTGACCGCTGCGGACTACAGTTTTGTATCTGATGTTTATAAAATGTGCCGGCAACTAAAGGGCACGGGCAATAGAACGCAGGGTTTTGCCGTTAAACAAGGCCACGACTGGCGTCTACGACAAATCGATGTCGCAGTAATTAAGGACTGATTTAATCGCAAGAAACCTCATGCCACACACTACCGGTCGCACACGCGACGTCGAGAAGGAACGTGCGCGCGCGCGCGATGCCGGTGAGGTTTTGGATGGCCTCGGCGTAGACGGCCAGTTGTTCGGCGTAGGTCTCGCGGAATTTCCCGGGCGAACGTTTTGAGAAGAGCGTCTTGTAGTCGATGATCCAGGCTTCATCGCCCTCGCCTTCCCCGAAAATAAGCAAACGATCGATGCGGCCCGTGACGGTTTCGGTCGGGCGCTTCCAGTCGAACGCGAACTCGCGAAGAACACGCGCGCTTCCCGGTTCGTTCGAGGGCGGAAACACTTTGCGACCCATTTCAGTCGCAAGCCACTCGCGAAACGCGCGCAGATCGACGCGCGAGTCGGCCGCGAATTTCCAGAGCGCTTCAAGCTGCTCGAACTGAAGAAGCCGGTGGATTTCGTCCCCGATGCGGGCGGGCCTGGGATCTGGCCCCGAAAACCGCGCGCCTTCGGCCTTGCCCGCGCCTTTCGCTTTGCCAAGCGGCGCTGAAATATTCTCACCGCGCAGAAGCGCGGTAACCCCGACGCGCGCGGGAGCGTAGTGAGGCAACTCGTCGGAAAGCGGCGGGAGGATCGCCTTTTCGGAAATGACCGGCGCGGACTTGGACGCAGTGGCTTCGCCTGCGAGTGCCGACGCTGGTATCACCTTCGTCAGCCCCTGCTTAATCCACTCGTCCCAGTTCTTCGGAGATTCTTTTCGCGCGCGGGCGGGTTTCTCGGAATCCGGCATCGGATCAGCCCGCGAAACGGCGAAGAGACCCCTCTCCGCGCGCGTCATCGCGACATACAACGTGCGCGCGCTCTCTGAAAGCGCGGCCTCTTTTTCGCGCGCTTCGGCGGCGAGAAACGCGTCCCACTTTTCGAGATCGCCCTCGTCGTCGCGTCCCGCGAGCCAGAGCTGTTTTTTTTCGGCGACGATCGGCCCGCCGCTTGGCGTGCGTCCGGCGAGTCCCGCGAGAATCACGTACGGAAACTCCAAACCCTTCGAGGCGTGCACCGTCATCACGCGAAGCGCCCCCTTGAGCTCAGGCGGCGGCGGAAGAGAAACAAGATCGGGAATGCGCCCCGCTTCTTCGTCGATGCGATGCAGGCGCGTGGCAAGGCGCGCGGGCGCAACACCTCTCGCCTGATGCCTCAACACAAACAGTTCAAAGGCCTCGAAAGCCGAACCGAAACGCCGCGAAAGACCGAAGGTCGAGTCGAGACGTTCCAAGAGCGTCGTACAGTCGAGCTCCTCGCCGAAAAAAAGTTCCGCGCGAATTTTGTCGAGCGGACCCGCGAGCAGTTCCGGCAGCGCTTCGCGCGCGGGGCGCGCCGCCGAGGCGACCTCGGGAAAATCCACCGCGACCTTCGCGGCGCGAAGTTTCTGCCAGGGCTCGCAGGCCCAGCTCCAGAGATTCATCAGCGCCTTCATCCGAGGGTCGAGCGAGGCGCTTCCC
This sequence comes from Deltaproteobacteria bacterium, assembly GCA_016186905.1. Lineage (GTDB taxonomy): Bacteria > Bdellovibrionota > UBA1018 > UBA1018 > UBA923 > JACPKS01. Next base: position 20,374 of record JACPKS010000089.1, on the reverse strand, counting down.
GACGCGCTGATCGCGAGCGCGTATCCGCGACGCTCAAGCTCGGCAAGAAAGCGCTCGCCACGCGTCACACTTCGAAGCAAAAGAACGGCGCTTGAAGGATCAACCCCGCTGCGCCCGAGGTGTTTCAGCACCGCCTCAACTCCGTCAGCGTCGGTCTCGGCCGTCACCCTCGCGGCGACAAGATTCTCCCCTCCGGCGTTTCGTCCGGGACGCATCGGCTGGTATCCTGGAATGATCGGAGCACAAACGCTGTTCACCGCGTCGATGACGGCGGGATCGGACCTGAAGTTCATCGAAAGACGCCTGCGCGCGGGAAGCTCGGCCACGAACGCGCGAAAGACGTCGACGTCAGCGCCTCGAAAACGATAAATGCTCTGCTTTTCGTCGCCGACGACGAAGAGCCCGCCCTTCGGGCCGACGAGCGCCCGCATGATGCGGCACTGGATCGCGTTCGTGTCTTGAAACTCGTCGACGAAGACGTGCGCGAAGCGCCGCTGCAGGATTTGGGCGACTTCAGGGAGTTCAAGCAGGCGTACCGCATATTTTTCGAGATCGCCGTACTCGAGCGCGTGCGCGCGCTTTTTTTCGTGCTCGAACTCGTCAATTGTCGCGTGCGCGAACTCAGAGAGTCTCGCGTCGCGCCCGGCCTGCGTGCGCACTTCGATCGGGCCGTCGGAATCTTTCAGGCGCCGGCAGATCTTTTCAAAAACGTCAGGGGCATGTTCGCCGGTCGGAAGCGGCGCGCGCAGAAACGTTTTTTCGAAGCTCTCGCGGAAGAGGTCGTCTTCGGCTTCGGCGTCGAGAATCGTAAAGACCGGCGACAACCCTTCGCGCGCGCCGAACTCCCGCGCCACGCGCGCGCAAAAACCGTGGATCGTGTAGACCTCGCAGCTTGGCCAGCTTGACAGCCGCTCCTCGAGATCGGCCGCCGAGCGCTCGGTGAAAGAAACGCAGAGGATGCGAGGCGCTTCGAGGTCTGCCTCTTTGCGCCGCAAGTCGTGCGGCGCCATCGACGCTTCCATGATCGCGGCGACTCTTCCGACGAGCGTGGACGTTTTTCCCGAGCCCGCGTCAGCCGAAACCGCAACGCGCGAAAGCACGGGCTCGCCGCCTTCGCCGAGCGCCACCAGTTCGCGCTGCTCTGCTGTTAATTCGCGTGTCGCGCTCATTGTGTCCAGTCGCGTTTCACGCGTCGGCCTCCACCTTGTAGTCGTACCCACAGGTTCCGTAGAACGGGCAGCGCGGGCAGTCTTTCCTCGGCCGCCTTGGCCGCGGATCGAATTTTCCGGCAAGCAATGCCGTGGCCGCTTCGCGCCAGACCGCAAAAACAGTGTCGAAGATCGCGTCGAATGACCGGTCGGTAAGGCCGCCGGTGCGGACGTGCACGGAGTAAAGACTCTGATTGAAAGACTTGAGAAAAACGCCGTTCTTGGAATCGACTTTTTTGCCGACGAGAAGATAGAACGCGCCGCCGGGTTTTAATCCCTGATTCATTTCAATCGCGCGCAGATACGCGAGCAGCTGCACGCCGGTGCCCGCGAGCAACTCTTTTCCGCCGAAGGGCTGGCCGCCCGACTTGTAGTCGATGACGACCGCGTGCGTGCCGTCGATGTCGACGCGATCGGCTTTACCTTTAAGTGTCAGAACGCCAGGGCCGTCGAGCGGAATCGCCACTTGCAGCGGCATCTCAACGGCAAACGGCCGCATCGACGGGTGTTTTGCGCGATACTCGGCTTCCCACGCATGCCAGCCGAGCACGCGCGCAAGCAGCTCATGGCGCGTGTTCTCGACGAGCGCTCCGTGCGCGTAGAGCCCGGGAATCGTTCCGGCGTTGCGAGGATCTTTCAAAAGTTTTTCCACGACCGCGTCGACATGGGCCGAGGCAAGTGCGGCGGCTCGAGTGCGGTCAACAGAAAACGGCTCGCCCTTGATCTCGGCGGCAAGAAAGCGTTCGAGCACCGAGTGAAGAACCTGGCCGCGCGCGAGTGCCGAGGGTGCTAAGCCCGGCTCATCCTCACGCTCGATTTTCAAAACGTGGCGTCCGTAAAACAAAAACGGGCACTTCAAGTAATCCTCGAACTTCGAGACGGAAAGTTCGGGATTTTCGAATGAACCTAACCCGCCCTCTTCTCTCGCGCGCGCCATGAGATCGGCGCGCGAAACGGGTTCGGGCTTCGCGGCAGCGGCGGGCAATGTGACCCACCCGACCGATGGATGGCCGCCGGCACGGTCTGGGGCACGTCCGGCCTTTTCGCGAAGACGCGCATGCAGCGGACCCACCGACCATGGCTTGCCGTCGAGGCCGTACGAAACCGAACTGACCACGACGTTTTCGTGCGCCAGAAGCGCATGCTCCACGAACGCCTCGTCGCGAAGCATGCGTTCAAACCTCGGCATTCCGAAGTGCAGCCTCTCCCATACGCCGCGCACTTCAGCGCCTTCCCATTCCCAGGGATCGTACGACGGACGCGCCAGCGAGATCGCGTTGGCCCCAAGAACGATCGCGTGCCTCGCGGGATTCGGCAAAAGCACGCCGTGCGCGACGAAGCGCAGGCCGCCCGAGTGCCGCGGCGATTCGGCGCGCGAGCGGCGCACGAGATACTCCTCGAACATCGGCACGTAGCGCGAAAGGCGCGCGCAAAACGTTTCAAGGTACTCACGCTCCGAGACAAGATGCGTGGCGAAGTCGAGAAGAACCGAGGGATCGCGTCCGGTAAGTTCTTTTAGCCTCGGCGCGAATTCGGTAAGCGCCCCGTAAAGCGCGCGCGGACTCATCGCGCGCGAAAACACCGCCACCGTCTCAAGAAGCGCGCGCAGTACCGGAATATCCTCGCGGTCGGGCTTTAAGCCCGCAGACGAGTCGCGCTTCAAGCGCGCAAACGAAAGAATGCGTTTCATCGCGGCAGCGCCACCCGACGCTCCCGTCGCGAACGCCGCGCGCGCGAACTTTTCGCCGGCACTCGATCCCGAAACGAGTGCCCGCACGTCGTCAACGACGAGCCCTCCGGACGCCGCACGCAGAAAGTCGCGCCACCAGATCCAGTCGGGGCGATCCATCCACGCGTCAGGAAGGGTGGGATCGTGGATCGGCACGTTCCATTCGAGCAGCCTCTTGCGCGCAAGCCGCTTATAGAGCGCGTCTTGCGGAACGAAGACCGCGATCTCGCTCCAGGAGGCGCCTTCCGCGCGCACGCGCGAGAGTTCGTCGTGCAGAAATCCCAGCTCGTCCCAAGGCGTGTGCGGAGACCAGAGCGTCACCCGCTCGTCGGAAAGCCTTGCAGCGGACGCGTTCACGCGAAAACCCGAAGCGCGCGCGCCGTCCTCGAAATGCGCAACCATGCCTTGGGGTACGATGAGGCTCACTTCGTTCTCGCGCGCAAGCGTTTCAAGAAAGAGCTCTTCGAGCGGAGTGAATTCGGCGAAGCCCCAGAGAAAGATTTTTCTTCCGCTACGAGTTTTAACCGCGGCGCCGCTCGTCGCCGCGCGCAGCACGTCGCCCTCCGACCAAGGGCGTAACTCGCCGCGCTCCCAAAGGCGCGCCACAAGTTCCACCAACAGACCCGGCTGGGGATTGCGTCCGCGGTAGTATTCGGCGATGGCGGCCAGTTCTTCGGCATTCGTGTAAAAACGATCGAGTCCGGTGAGAAAGCGCGCGAGCTTCGCTGCGACGGCGCGGTCGCGCAGATGCGTTGCGAGCTCGGGCGCGGTCTCGGCGAAAAACGGCTGGCGCGCGACCATCGAGAGCGCATCCACGCGATCTTCGGTGGAAAGTGCCGCGCGAAACGGGATTTTTCCCTCGTTCAGGATTTCCGCGGCGAGTTCGGCTAGCGTACCCACGCACCACGACGGCACGGCAGGCGCTTGGGCGGCGGCGATGAGCGCGTCTTTGACAAGTTCCCGGCTCGCCATCGGCCCGACGATCAGGCGCGTGCGCTCGACCCATGGAAGTTCCGATCGGATTTGCTTGAAGATGTTCCGTAGGGCCATTGAGACTCGCGCCGCTTATTCCAAAACGATCGACGCGTCTTCGTCGTGGACGCGAACGTGCGAGCGCCCAGGCTTCGCGGCCCGCCTCACCTCGCCCAACACGTGCGCGGGAAAGCCCGCCCGCCGCAGGCTCTCGACCGCGACGGTGGCGCGCGCGGAATCGACCGCCGCCACCATCCCAAAGCCCATGTTAAACGTCGTATACGCCTCGCGCGGGGAAAGTTTTCCGCGCCGAACGAGCTCGGCGAAAATCTTCGGCCGCTCGAAACTTTCAGGAACGCGAATCTCGTAGTCGACGCTTTCGTTGACGCGCGGGATGTTGAGAAAGCCGCTTCCGGTGACGTGAGCGAGACCTTTGAGGGCCGAACCCAGGCGTTTGCGAAGCACGGCTACGGCGTCGACGTAGATGCGCGTCGGCTTCAAACACTCGCGCAGAAGCTTTTTCTCGGAAGGCCGAATCAGTTTGCGGATGAGCGAATAGCCGTTGCTGTGCGGCCCCGAGCTCTCAAGGCCGATGAGCACGTCGCCCGCGCGGACGCGCGAGCCGTCGAGCAGTTCCGCCTGCGTAAGGGTTCCGACCGCGAAGCCTGCGAGATCGTACTCACCGCTCGCGTAAAGACCCGGCATTTCGGCCGTCTCGCCGCCAATCAGCGCCACGCGCCCCTGCCGGCAGCCTTCGACGATGCCTTTTAAAACTTTTTCCGCGGTGGCGAGCGAAAGCTTGCCGGTCGCGAAATAATCGAGGAAAAAAAGCGGCGTGGCGCCCACGCAGACGAGGTCATTCACCGACATCGCGACGAGGTCGATGCCCACGGTGTCGTGGGTTTTGAGCGCGAACGCGAGTTTAAGTTTGGTTCCCACGCCGTCGGTGGTCGCGGCAAGGTATTCGCCGTCGCGCAGGCGATAAAGCCCCGCGTAACCGCCGATGCCGCGGTGGACGTTCGAGTTCAACGTCGGCCTTACGAGCGCGCCGATGAGCGACGTGAACCGATCGGCCTTCTCGATGTCTACTCCCGCCCGCGCGTAAGCTGTCTTACTCATGTTCTCCTCTAAAAGGTGCTAGCACTACTTTTTACAGTGCACCACACCACGAAAAGTAGGTCGGCACCTTTTCAATGCCGGAAATGCCGTTTGCCGGTAAGCGCCATCGCGACACCCAAGCGATCGCACGCGGCGATCACTTCGGCGTCGCGCACGCTTCCGCCCGGCTGCACGACGAATTTGATTCCCGACTCAGCCGCCGCTTCGATGCTGTCCGCAAACGGAAAAAACCCGTCGCTCACCAGCACGCACTCGGAAAGATCGCAGGCCAACGCCTCTCGCTCGCGCAGGTCGCGCGCGAGCGCCTCCCGCGCTTTCGGAATCGCAAGCCTTCGAATCGCATCGACGCGATTGGGCTGGCCCGATCCCATCCCCACAAGCTGAAATCCTCCGCCAGCACTTTCCCGCACGATCGCGACGGCATTCGACTTGATCCACTTCGCGGCGATGATTCCGAAGCGCGCGACCGCGTGCAGGTTTTTTGGAAACGCTATCGCAGTCGCCGACTGAAGTTCGTCGTGCATGCATCCATCGGGCTGCTGCGCGAGCGTGCCGCCGCGGACGGCAGTGCGGATGAAGCTCTCGTTCGCGCCAACCGGCGCGCGCACTATGCGAAGCTTGCTTTTTGAGCTCTTCAGCTCCTCGAGCACGCCTTCTTCGAAGCCCGGCGCGATCAACACTTCGATGAATTTTTTCTTAAAGAGCCGCGCGCACTCCGACGTGAGCGGCGCTGAAAGCGCCACCACTGCCCCGAAGCTGCTCACCGGATCGCCGGCCCACGCGCGATCGAAGGCCTCGGCGATCGTCGCGCCAGTCGCAAGGCCGCACGGGTTATTGTGCTTGACGATGGCGCACGCGCCCCGCGCCGCCCCGGCCACATGATGCCGCTCGCGCATGTCGTGCGCGAGCGTTTCGCGCGCGTCGCATACCGCGCCGAACGCGGCGTTGGCGTCGAGGATGTTGTTGTAGGAAAGGGCTGCGAGATCCCAGTCGAATCCGCCGGCACCCGACGACGGAATGAAATAGGCTCTCTGGTGCGGGTTCTCTCCGTACCTGAGCGGCTGCCGCGCGAAGCCCTCGTAAATCGCGCGGTCGTAGTCGAGCACGCGCTCAAACGCCTTGAGCATCATTTTCCGACGCGTCTCGTACGAAACGCTTCCCGACTTCTGGCGAAGCTCGGCGATCACGCCCGGATAGTCGGCGGGATCGGTCAGCACGAGCACTCCCGCGAAATTCTTCGCTGCGGCGCGAACCATCGTGGGCCCGCCGATATCGACCTGGTCGACAAGCTGGTCGCGGATTTGCCCGGCGAGGCTTGCGCCCGCCTGCCCGCCGGGGTTCTCGGCGGAGAGCTTTTCCAGGGCTTCCTCGAACGGGTAGAAGTTGCAGACCACGCAGTCGATCGGCGGAATCTCAAGCCGACGCGCCTCTTCAACGTGCTTGGAGCTGGCGCGATCGTAGAGAATCGCGCTCTCAAGGCGAAAGCTGATCGTCTTCATGCGGCCGTCGAAAGCCTCGGGATTGCCCGTGAACTGATCGACCGGCGTATACGCGATGCCCGCGCGCTTGAGCGCCGCCGCGGTTCGGCCGGTCGCGAGAATTTCGGCGCCGGCCGAGACCAGCGCCCGGCCGAGGTCCTCCAGGTAGGCTTTATCCGAAACGCTGACCAGCGCGCGCCGGATCGTGATCAATCCCGTTGTCGTGCTCACCTCCGCTCCTTTCCGCCTTCACGCTTTCCTTCACGGAAATAATCGTACGCGCTTCGAAACATCGCGACTCCGAGTGGGATCTGCCCGCCTTCGGCACCGCGCCCGCTTCCCCACGGGTGCAGCTCCCCGCTCCAAAACGCCTCCGGGTGCGGCATCAAGCCCATCACGCGGCCTTCAAACGCGCTCAAGGCCGCGACGCGGTTCCACGATCCGTTGACGTCGTCTTCGTAGCGAAGCACGCATCGGCCCGCTTCAAACGCCTCGGCCGCCGCGCGCTCTTCGGTGAAGACGAGCCGGCCTTCTCCGTGGCGGATCGGAAGCTCAAGCCGCGTAACGCCTGCCGCGCGCAACCGATCGGTGAAGATGCTGGCTCCGGTGAGTTCCAATCCTACCCACCGGTCGATGAAGCGTCCACCCCGGTTTTGAGTCAGCACGACGTCGCAGCCCAGCTCATTGAAGACGCCGAGGTTCGCGAGAGCCTGAAAGCCGTTGCAAATCCCCAGAAGCGCTCCGCCGGAGCGAACGAAGCGCTCGATCACGCCTTTCAATCCGTGGCCGAGTTTGAGTGCCAGGATTTTTCCGCTGCCGAGTTCGTCGCCGAACGAGAATCCGCCAGGGATGACCACGAGGCTCACGCCTTGGAGCGCGCGCTCGCCTTCCAAGAGCATATCGTTCAAGTGGAGGATGGAGGCGCGAAACCCCGCGTCGGCGCAGGCCGCGGCCGTTTCTTTTTCGCAGTTCAGCCCGTCGCCAGCGACGACGAGCGCGCGGATCGGCACGCGCGCGCTCGTCGTCCGACGCGCGCCGGGTTCAGCCTTCATACGCCTCCTCCAGGCTTTTGAGCCTCCACCAAACCGGTTTCGCTCCCTCGAGTTCGAGCGTGAGACCCGCATCCCGCGCGCCGGCTGGCGTGATCTCGCCGGCGTCAAAAATAACGTCACTCGCGAACGTCTTCTCGATTTCGGCGGCGCGGTCTTCGGCCGCGAGAATCACGAAGCTCGTGGCCGGCTCCGAAAACAAAGACGCCCACGCGGGTTCGCCCGGCTGGACGCGCAGCCGCTGGAGCATCTTTTCCGTAAACACAAGACGCGCCGAAGTCTCGGTGCCAAGAAGCATTTCCGCCATGGCGACGAGCCACCCGCCGTCGCTCACGTCGTGAGCCGCGGCGATCGCGCCGTCGCAAACCAGATCGTGGAATTTCGCGAGAAACCGCCGCGTGCGCGCGAACGCGACGACGGGCAAACCCGCTCCATCCCACCGAAGCTCCTGTCCGCTCAGCCAGTATATTTTTCGCGCGCGGCTCGCGTCGGCGTGCCCGCGCGGCCCGTCCATCTGTCCCGCGTGTCCGCGCGGGACGAGGCGCACGTCCCGCACCTTTCCCATCGCCGTGATGAGCACCGTCGGCGCAACGCTGATCTTCACGTCGCCCATCCGGTAATCGTTTTTCATCGAATCTTTGCCCGAGACGAACGGCATTCCCAACTCCACCGCGCCGTCGAAGAGCCGCTGGCATGTAACCACGAGGGCGCCTAGTTTTTCTTCGGCGTCGGCGTTGTGCGGCCCGGGAAGCGGATCGGGCCAGCAGAAATTATCGACGAGCACGGCATGCGAAGGATCCATGCCCGCGCACGCGGCGTTTCTGAGCGCTTCATCGAGCGCAAGCTCGGCCGCGACCTTCGGATCGATCGCCGCCACTTCTGGCGCCAGTCCGAGGCCAAGTGCTACGCCCTCGTGCGTTTCGCGCGAAAGTCTCAGCGTCGCGCCATCCCCTGGCGCGCGGTGCCCCGGAGAGCCGTACGGTTTTCGCACCGAACGCGCCTGCACCTCGTGATCGTATTGCGAAACCAGTTCGCGGCGCGAGCGGACGTTCGGATGCGAAAGCGTTTCAAGAAGCGCATTCCCTAATTCGCGCGACCGGTATTTTTTCGGGATGGAGCCGCCCGCGGCCTTCTCGGGCGGCTTAACCCGCGCCTTAAGCCGCATCCCCGGCGCGCCGTCGTGTAGAAATTCCATCTTGAGCTCGGCAACGGTCTTCGTACCGTACTGAATCCGAAACACTCCTGAATCGGCGAACTGGCCGAGAACCGAACTTTCCACGCCGCGCCGGCGGGAAAGATCGAGAAACGCCTCGAGCTTTTCGGGCGCGACGGCAAACGTCATCCGTTCCTGTGACTCGCTTACGACGAGCTCATAGGGCTTCAGCCCCTGGTACTTCGTCTTGGCGGCCGATACGTCCATGCGCGCGCCGCCGCGCTTTCCGCACAGTCGCGCAAGCTCGCCCACACTCGACGAAAGCCCGCCCGCGCCATTATCGGTCACCGCGCGAAAAAGTCCCGCGTCGCGCGCTTCGATGAGAAAATCCCACACGCGCTTTTGCGTGAGCGGGTCTCCGAGCTGCACCGCCGAGACCGGCGAGCTCTCCTTCATCTCCATCGAACTGAACGTCGCGCCGTGGATGCCGTCTTTTCCGATGCGTCCGCCCGACATCACGATGTGGTCGCCGGGCTGGATTTCCTTTCGCGTGAGATCCCGCCCGTCGGGGGGAGCGGCCGGGATGAGCCCTACGGTTCCGCAAAAAACAAGCGGCTTGCCGAGAAACTTCGGGTGGTGCACCACCGCGCCCGTCACCGTGGGAATGCCGCTCTTGTTCCCGCCGTGCTCGACACCCATGCGCACCCCTTCCAAAATTCTTCGCGGATGGTGAAGCCGCGGCGGAAGCGTTTCGGGAGCGTCGAGCGGCCCCACGCAGAAAACGTCGAGGTTGGCGATGGGATACGCACCCAGCCCCGCACCCAGGATGTCGCGGTTGACACCCACGATTCCCGTGAGCGCTCCGCCGTAAGGGTCGAGCGCCGACGGCGAATTGTGCGTCTCGACCTTGATCGCGCACAAGAGTTCTTCGGTCATCTCGACGATGCCGGCGTTATCCTCGAAAACCGAGCGTAAAAAAGGCGCGCGGCCTTCGGCCGCGATCCGCTCGGTCGCGCCCTTGATGTACGTTTTGAACACGCCTTTTACCGTCGCGGGAAGCCTCACGTCGCCGCGCTGGTTTTCAACCTCGATCTCGGCCGCGAAAATTTTGTGTTTGCAGTGTTCCGACCAGGTCTGCGCCAGCACCTCGAGTTCGACGTCGCTCGCCTTGCGCCCGAGCCTGCGATAGTGGCCGGCGATCGCGGCAAGCTCCTCGCCCGAAAGCGCCCAGAGGCGCTCTTCCGAGAGACGTGAAAGCGCAGCGGGCTCAGCCGTCGCGACCTCGAAGTACTCGACACTTTCGGCACTCGCCTCGCCGCCGATCTCGATCCACTCCGGCGCGGAAAAAAGCTCCGAGTCCGCCGCCAGAGCCTCCTCCCGATCGAAAACGCGGAACCGTTCGATCAGGGGATTGCAGAAAACGTGCGTGGCGTAATCGGCGACGGCTTCACGGGCGATCTCGTCCGGAAGAAAAATCCAAAGCCGCGCGCCGGAACGCGCCGGCGGATTTCGCCCGGTCACGACCGAAACCGCCTCGGAGAGCACCCCGCCGGTATTATCGGTCACTCCGGGACGAAACGATTTCTCCAGACACCACCAGCGAAAACCCGGCGCGGCTGATGCCGGAATTCTCGATCGTTCAAACGACGTCTCATGAAGCGGATCACGCAAGACCTCGCGCGCGAGCGCCTCGCGGATCTTGCTTGCAGCGGCCTTTTCGGCATCCACACGCACCCAGAAAACCTCGCGCGTCTCGGCGGCGAGTTCGCGAACGCTTTTCCAAGCGGGGTAAAAAAGCGGAAGCTCCGCGATCGCGCGCCGCGCACGCGAATCCCACTCGAGGTCGCGCGGCGACCGTTCCACGCGCAGCACGGCATGCGGCGACAAGAGGCGGGCACGCCGTGCTTCAACCACGCGCCACCTCCGCGCCGAACACGATGCGGGGCCGCCGTGCGTGTTCGGCTCCCTCGATGCGCCAAGCGCCGGCGAACAATTTTCCGAGCGTTTCGACGTAAAGGCCGTGCTCGACGGCAAGCCCACGCTCCATGAGGGTTTCGATCGTATCGTCGTCGCGGATCTCAATCGCCCTTTGCGCCACGATCGGACCGTCATCGAGTCCGTCGCCGACGAGATGCACCGTAACGCCCGTCACCTTCGCGCCGTAGTGCAGAGCCTGCGCATAACCGGCAACACCGGAAAACGCCGGCAGAAGCGACGGATGGATGTTCACGATGCGCGCGCACCCGCGTTCGGCATCCGTGAACCGCTTCACGAATCCCGAGGAGAGAAGCCGCATGTAACCCGCGAGCACGATCCAGTCGAAGCGGATTTCAGACAACGCCCCGAGAATCAGCCCTTCGTGCTCGGCGCGCAGCCACTTTCGATCCGGCGTGCGTTCCGGAATCTCGAAGCAGCGGATTCCAAACTCCTTCGCGACACTCGGCGCGCCCGCTCCCGGCAAGTTGCAGACCAGCGCCTCGACCCGCGCCGCGAGTTTCTTCTCGCGGATGGCCTCGCAGATCGCGCGAAAATTCGAGCCCACACCGCTTGCGAAGACCACGATCGACGTCATGCGCGCGCTCCAACGGCGATGTCGCGCCGGTATTGCATCCCTTCAAAACGCACGCTGGAAAGCGCCGCGATCGCGCGCGCGCGCGCCTCTTCAAGCGTCGGGCCCAGAGCGCTGACGCTTAAGACACGTCCTCCGCTCGTGACAAGCCCTTCCCGAACTCCCGCGAAAAACACGAACGCGTTTGGATCCTCTTCCACTCGGATCGCGAAACCCGTTTCCGCTTTTTCTGGATAGCCGCGGCTCGCGGCCACGACGTTCACGCAGAATTCCCCGGACCATTCCAACTCCGGCGCAAGCGAAAGATCCCCCCGGGCGGCGGCATGGAGCGCCGGCAGAAGATCGCTCTTCAATCTCGGCATGAGCGCCTGGGTTTCGGGGTCGCCGAATCTCGCGTTGAACTCGAGAACGTGAAAGCCCGAAGTCCCCACCATGAGACCGGCGTAAAGAAGCCCCTTAAACGGGGTACCGCGCTTTCGCATTTCAGCCAGCACGCGCGGGAATACGGACATCGACATCGCGCGCTTACGCGCGCCTGTTATCCACGGAACGGGCGAGTACGCGCCCATGCCGCCGGTGTTCGGACCGCGATCGCCGTCCAAAAGTCTTTTATAGTCGCAAGCCGGTTCGAGGAGCAAAAAGCGCTCGCCGTCGCAAACCGCGAAGAGACTCACCTCGCGGCCCGCGAGAAACTGCTCGGCAAATACGCCGGCGTTTCCCCGTTCACGCAAAAACTCCCGCGCTTCCGCCTCATGCGCGCAAACTCGAACGCCTTTTCCCAGAGCCAGCCCGTCGAATTTCAAAACGAGGGGATACCCGCCAAGGCGTTCAGCGCAGACGCCGAGCGTTTCAAGCGTCACGGGCAGCGCATTCGCGTTGGGTACGCCGCAGGAATCCATCACGCTCTTCGCGAAACCCTTGCTCCACTCAAGCCTCGCCGCCGCGCGATCCGGCCCGAAAACCAAAAAGCCCGCGCGAGAAAGGATTCCAGCGAGGTCCGCGGCGAGCATTTCGTCGGGCCCGATCACGACGAAGTCGACGTCCTCGCGTTTGAGCGCGGCAACCAGCGCGTCGGCTGTTGGCACCGCATGCCGCGCGGTGGCATCGAGGGGATCGACCGCGACCCTCGCGATCAACGCCCCCTCGCGCGTTTTCATTCCCGCGTTTCCCGGCACCGTGATCACGCGAGCACAGTGCGGGCTCTGCGCGATCTTCCAGGCCAGCGCGTGTTCGCGCCCGCCCGAACCGAGCACCGCCACCGTAAGCCGGCTTTTCAAGAAATCGTGCGCAGACATCTTTCGATCCTCCCGCGCATCTCGGCGATCGATACTCCCGTTTCGCCTGGATTTTCGCCGCAGATCCAAAGTGCAAGCGAAGGATAAAGACTCTCCGCGACCGCGCGAAACTCCGAAGACAACGCCGGAGGCCCGCCGCGCGCGCTCGTCACGCGTTCCTTCCAGTCGCCGCTTTCGTTTTTCCGGGCCTTTTTCTGGGATCGCACCTCGGCGTACCACGGCGTCTTACGGTAAAACTGCCTTAAGAATTCCTTCGAAAACTGCGCGCCGGTCGCCGGATCGACGAGGCGAAGCTCATCGGGCCCGATCGAGTCGACGAGAACCGGTTCGCTGGTCCCGTTCGAATCCACGGCAAGAGCCCACTCGAACTTTCCGTCCCACAGTTCCAAACCCGCCGAACCTTCCGGCTCGAGCCCAACCTTCGCAAAACAATTCTTAAGCCACACCGCGAGTAGGATCGAGCGACGCACAATCCGCGCGAACGCCGGGAAATCGAGCCTCGCATAGTTCATCGCCTGTTCCGGCGCAAGAAACCGGTCGCTTCCTTCGAGCTTGCTGAAAAACTCGATCACCGGCGCCTCAAAGCGCGCGCCCTCGCCGATCGAGTCCCACATGAGGCCCAGCTCGCGCGCGTACTCCGGCGTCGCGCGCTCCAAAAAGCTCGAGCCCTTCGGAACGCCAAAGCGAAATACGACCTCAAGCGGAACAAGTGTGGTCGCGCCTGTCGCGTATCGCATCGCCGAATAATCGTAAAATTCCTGGCTCGTCAGCCGCGCCTTCACGGGCCGAATCACGTGGGCTTTGCGCACTTTCAAGCGATTCGCGCCGCTGCGTTCGAGGAAGTGATGGCGCAGGCCTGCGCTTGAAAGCTCTGAAAGCTCCGTGCGCAGACTTTCGGCGAGCGCCGAATCGCGCCGCGAATAAAATGCGAGCGTCTCGCGAAATTCCGGCGACGTCTCCAGGTCCTTCCACGCTTCCACGCGCCCGAGCATTCCGAAAAAATACGCGCCGATCGCCGCGAGCGACTCGCCTTTTCCCGAAAGCGCGTCGGGCATCCTTCCCCAATCGAATACGGAATAAGCATCGCTGAATTCGAATTCAAGTTCATCCGGCGCGCGGCCCGCGCGCACGTTTTTAACGCTTCCACGGTAGACTAAGGAGCTCATAAGCACCGGCTCACTCGCCATGCGCCACCCCGTTCGCGCGCCGCTCGCCTTCGCGGCGCTCGCTTTTGCGCTGCTCGGTAAACCGCGCGGCCTCGCTCACGTCGGTCGGATACTCTCCTTCAAGGCACGCGAGGCACGGCCTTGCGACCCTGCCGCCGCTTTGGCGCGCGAGGCTTTGCTTCAAGCCTTCCATCGTCTGGTAGATCACGGCGTCAGCGCCGATTTCCCCGGCCACGCGTTTTTCGAGAGCCGTCTCCGGCTTTCCACTGGGCGCGCCGGTGCTTGCATCGCCCGCGATGAGCTCATCCCGGTCGGGAAAATCAATCCCGTAAAAGCACGGAAACCGGATCGGCGGGCACGTGCTTACGAACACGACTTTTCGCGCGCCGGCCTTGCGCACGAGCTGCACGATCTTGCGCGACGTCGTTCCGCGAACGATCGAATCGTCGACGAGCACCACGCACTTTCCGCGAATCTCGCTCATGATCGGATGGAGTTTCAGGTCCACGGCCTTCTCGCGTTTGGACTGCGAGCCCAGAATGAACGTGCGCGTGATGTAACGGTTCTTGATGAGAACGTCGCGATACGGAATCCCAAGCTCCTCGGCGATGGCGGTGGCCGCCGGCCGCGCGGTATCCGGCACCGGGGTGACGAGATCGGCTTCGATCTCTCCGCGCGCGATTTTTTCTTTGAGGATGCGGCCGAGGCTTCTTCCAAGCTCCAGGCGCGTTCCGTACACCGGCGCGCCTTCAATGACCGATTCGGCGCCGGCGAAGTACACCCACTCGAACATGCAGGGACGAGCCCCTTGCTCTTTGCGCCGCATGTCGTGCGGTGCGGTTGCCGCTTTCCGGAGCACGCGCGAATGCAGCTTAAACTCGCGATCGATGAAGAGCAACTCACCCGGCTCCACGTCGCGCACGAACTCGTATCCCAAAAACGAAAGCGGGCTCGTCTCGCTCGCGACCATGTACGCCGTCGCGCCGCCAGGCGCGCGAGCAGCAACGCCGCCAGGCGCGCCAGCAGCAACGCCGCCCTCAACGGCTTTGCGTCCGAGCACGAGCGGCCGGATTCCGTGCGGATCGCGAAACGCGATCAATCCCGCGTCGGCGATGAGCCCCACGATGCTGTAACTTCCCTTCACGTTCTCGAACACCGACTCCACCGCCGCCGCGATTTCGTCGAACGCCGTGCCTTTGAGGTTGTGCGCGATCCAGTTCAAAATCGTTTCGGTATCCGAGCCGGTCAGGCAGCGCGCGCGATGCTCGCGTTGCAACCGGTCTTTCAGCTCAAGGTAATTGACGATGTTTCCGTTGTGCGCGATGCCGATGCCGTACGGATAGTTGATGAGCAGCGGCTGCACTTCAGCCAAATCGCCCTGCCCCGCGGTTGAATAGCGCGTGTGGCCCACCGCGAACGCGCCCTTTAAGCTTTCAATCGCTTCTTTGGAAAAGATCTTCTCGACGAGCCCGAGGTTTCTTGAAACGTGGATTTCGGAGGCGGACGCGAAATCCATCGAGAGGATGCCCGCGGCGTCCTGGCCGCGATGCTGAAGCGTGATGAGCCCCAGGAAGGATTCCCTGGCGGCCTCATGCGTGCCGACAACCCCGATAATTCCGCACATTTTGTATAGTATTCTTAGCCGATCGCGCAGCGCGATTCAATGCGGGCTGAGTCAGATTTGCGTGTTTCAATGCCTTGCGCTCCGCACAAGAAGTTCGCAAAAAAAAACAACGCTCCACTGAGAGCGGCCTTTTGTTGGCTCGCGAGTTGCTACAAACCCATCTCCACGCAAAACTCTTCTGGCGTTTGAAAGATAATCTCGTCGTACTTGATAAGGCTGGTATCAACGACGACTTTTGGTTTTTTTCGCATTGCGAATATCTCGCTGCGCTTCGATCACGTCGTTCATCAAAGACTTTGGGTTTACGTCGGTAAATTCTTTGCGAATTTCAGCGAGTGCCTTGAGCGCCTTTTCCTCTTTGGATGAGGCCGGCGTAATCAGCGACTTGATGACCTTGCGGATCAAGTTGGCTACCGACGTGTTCAGAAGGAACGCCCTCTGCTTCAACTGCTCAAGCTCATTGTCCTCAAGATAGATCGTCGTTTTTCTCATATAACCTCCTAGGCACCAGCTTACCATATTGCCATATATATTGCACTCGACACTGCTTCGTATCGCCGGCCGCCACTCTCGGCTGATCGCGCAGCGCGATTCAATGCACTCCTTGAAAGTCGCCGAACATGATGTGGTTGCTGAAGAGTTTATATTTTAATTCAGGTAGTTACATTTACATTGTGTGACACACTATTGCGTGATACATTACAGTTATGAAGGTGAAAGAAGCACTCTTACAGTTTGACGTGTTCCTAAATAAGAAAGGCTTGAGCTTTGAAGCCGTAGTGATCGGGGCCGCCGCCCTTGTCGTGATGGACGTTATTTCAAGAGAGACCATTGATGTCGATTGCCTTGAGCCTAAGATTCCCGAAGAAATTTTGAAGGCAGCCGCTGAATTTCGGAATATTCACCCGGAGCACAAGCTTACTGAGAAGTGGATCAACAACGGGCCGCACAGTCTTCTTCGGGATCTTTCGAAGGATTGGCGCACGCGAATACAGATTATTTTTAGCGGCAAAGCACTGACGCTTTCAACTCTTGGGAGAGCCGACCTTCTAAAAACCAAGCTTTTTGCATATTGCGATCGCGACGATGATTTGATGGATTGCCTCGCGATGAAGCCGACATCCGCGGAGCTGGATCGCTGCTATGAATGGGTGGCCGCGCGCGATGCAAATCCCATGTGGCCGGAGCATGTAAGAAAATATTTTGATCTTCTGAAAAAGAGGTTAGGTCATGACGTCGGCTAAGAAGATCCATATCAATCAAAAGATGTGGTTTATCGGATTTCGTATCGGCTACACATCCGATGACCATGCGCTCTCTTCCTTTGATAGAGCGTCAGTGGATATTGAACGGACGCTCATTGATGCCGCCTATGAGGCCAGAAGTGATTTTCGCATCCTCTCCGTGCTCATGTCGTGGATTAAAGTTCATGGCGAGTATGTGATCGTTGAAAAATTTTTCAAGTTCGCAAAGCACGAACAAGACAAACGCGGCCACAATCCGGTTATCAACGGCATCGCGGTCTGGGGCACGCTTTGCAAACAGACGAAGTGGGCAAGGTATGTTTCCAGATCGCCCGAGGATGAGTACTTGGTCGATCCGGAGCTTACGGATTTGTCCGCTGAATTCAGAGGATATAAGCAAGACTGGCTTAGGCTTGGAGTGAAAGTTCCTCTAAAGATGATTCGAATTCGGGAGGATGATGTTTTTTCACCGAAGGAACTGGTTCAGGGCAATCTACAGTTCAGAAACAGGCTCATTATCGGCTCGGCCTGGCGCTCGGACATCGTAACGGCGATTGAATATGGGCTAGAGAATCCGACGGTCATTTCAAAAACGCTCGGATGTTCTTACGAGCCGGCGCTTAGAATTTTCAAGGAATACAGGTTGGCGAAAGCTTCGAATTAAAAACCAGCAAAAATAACAAGATATTCAAAGTGCTCATGACCAACAGAATAGATAACTATTGACGATTTTGTCTGTCACGGACAAAATGCATAATTAATGGCACATGACCGAAAAAGAAGCGTCCAGGCTTTGTATCAAAAACTCATTCAAGCATCGCCTATTCTTGGTATTTTCGGCCATCGCCAGGTAGTCGAATCCGACGGGTTACGAAAAATGGCCTCAATCGTTCGTAAACAGACGCGTTAGTGCCGCCTTCCACGGAAGAACCTCGTAGAAAAGGCCTTTCCGGGAAGCCGCGACCTGGGAAACGACCCAAAACTCGCAAGGCTCAAGGTCGCGTTTGATTTTCTGGTAACGGCCGATTTCGACTTCATCCACGTCGACGCCCGACTTGATCTCAATCAGCACCGGCGTTTTGCCGGGCCGCTCGACGATCAGGTCAACCTCAAGGTCGTCCTTCGTCATCAAATAACTGAATTTGTACTTCGTCCGATGATAGTCGTTGAAGCGAAAGCACTCGAGAATGAAAAAATGCTCGAACGAACGCCCGTAGCCCGAGGTCTTCGGCTGAACGGGAACGGTCAGCGTGTTTTCAAGGGCTCTTTTCACGCCCAGATCGAAAAAGAAGAACTTGCTCCGCTTACTCTGACGCTTTCGCACCGAGCGATGATACGGTTCCAGAAAATAACCGATCAGCGTATCGACCAGGATCGAATAATAGCGTTCGATCGTTTTCGAATCCGTGCCCGAATCCCTGGCGATTTTCGATTGATTCAGGATCGTCCCGTTGCATTGCGCGGCGACTTCGAGAAATCGGATGAATGGCTCCAGATTCCGCACGATCTGTTCTTCCCTGATTTCTTCCTTGAGATAGGTGTTCGCATATGCGCTGAGATATTCCTGCTTTTCCAATTCGTTCCCAAGCGCCAATACCCTGGGAAGCGTTCCCCAGCGAAGGGCCGACTCGAGAGAAAAATCTTTTCCCAGCTCATCGCACGTGAGCGGGTGCAGGTGATTGACGAAGGCCCTGCCCGCCAGCAGGTTGGCCTGCGCCCGTTTCAGCTTACGCGCGCTAGAGCACGCGCGCTAGAGCCGGTCAGCGCAAAACGGATTCCCTTGGTTTCGATGAGCCGATGCACGTAATCAAGCAGCGCCGGAACCTTCTGTACCTCGTCGATCACGATCCACGACTTTTCATCGAGATCATTTGCCGTTTCTGTTTCTAAGAGCCGTGGGTTCAAAAGAAAACGTCTGGCCGCACTGTCATCGAGCAGATCAATCCAACGAATTTGAGGTTCGTTGGAAAACAGCACTTTTAGCAGACTGGATTTGCCTGTCCCTCTTGCGCCAAACATAAAAAAACTGTTTGATAACAATGGCATGCAAAATCTTTGATACATATGCCAAAATTGTACGCCATTTCTGGCTCGTAGTCAATCCATAGTGTGCAAAACAGTAAGAAGTTGACCAAGATCCATAAAATGGTCTAATATATGGAATATGTTCCAAAGACTTCTGAGAGCACCCCCCTCCAAAAGCTTCTTCCTGTTCGGAGCCAGGGGAACAGGCAAGTCCACTTACGTAAAGAAACAGTGGGGTCAAAACCATTTCTACGTCAACTTACTGCTGGATCGCTGGGAGCGCCGCTACCAGGGGAATCCAGACCTCCTCATCGCCGACATCGATGCCCTCGAAAAACGGCCGGAATGGGTGGTCATCGATGAGGTCCAGAAAGTGCCGAAGCTGCTCGATGCGGTCCATGAATTGATTGAAACGAGCGGCATCAAATTCGTATTGACCGGATCGAGCGCCCGAAAACTCAAGAAGGCTTCCGCGAACCTGCTGGCGGGGCGCGCCTTTCACCATACGATGTATCCGCTGACGCATCGGGAGCTCGGCAGTCAGTTCGACCTCGACACGGCACTGAGCTGGGGAACGATGCCGTCGATCTATTCTCATGAATCCGGGCGAGCCGAATACTTGCGTTCCTATGCCCAAACCTATTTGAGGGAAGAAATCCTGCAGGAGCAACTCGTAAGAAACGGAGTGGCATTCAGGAATTTTCTTGAAATCACAGCGCAGGAAAACGGCAAGACGATCAATTTTTCAAAAATCGCGAGAGACACGCATGTCGATACGAAAACGATTCAAACGTATTTCCAGATACTGGAAGACACGTTGATCGGATACCTGATCCCCGCCTACACAAGATCAGCGCGAAAATCAGTTAAACTGCAACCCAAATTCTATCTCTTTGATTCAGGGGTGAAGCGCGCTCTCGAACAATCCTTGCGGCTGGAACTTCGCCCGGGAACGTCGGCCTATGGCGCCGCATTTGAACACTTCATCGTTTTGGAATGCATCAGGCTGAATTCATATTTGAAGGCTGACTTTAAAATCAGCCATTATCAAACAACGGCGGGGGGCGAAATCGACCTGATCCTGAGCCGCGCCAAAGAGGTGATCGCGGTCGAAATAAAATCACGAGACCTGCTTGACGAAGTCGAAGTGCGGAAACTGTCCAGAACCGCCGAGCCGTTGAGCCCTGGAAAAATTTACTATGTGAGCAATGACCCGACCCGATCGAAAATCGATGGCGTGCTTTGTCTGCATTGGAAGGATTTTTTTGAGCAGGTTTTTGAATTGTAGCGCTCCCCAGTCTTCACGCGGGCCGACGACTTGATAACAAGACCCAGCATAGCGGCGCCTGGTGCCGTTCACCAAGAGGCGACGCCGCTATGCTTCCAATCTCAAATCCCTAACTTGTTGCGACTTATTTTTTCTTCGTATCTAAATTATTATCTCGTGCGTTGAGCGTAGCAGATGTAATGAATCCGCCGTTTAGTTGGTCTAGTGTTCTACCGCTAAGGGAGCTTGTACCAAAAACTCATTCAAGGACCGCCATCATTCCTTTGGCAATCTCAATCTAGCTGAAGTCAAGCCCACTCATCTCCCGTGCTGGACGAGTTGAAGTCGTTCACCCCGCCGAAATCGGACGATGTTTTATTTTCCAAAGTATCAAAATCATTGAAAGTAGTGGTGGTGTCCAATAACCTTTTTCGTGCAGGAAAGGCGACCCGATGACAGAGCATCTGGATTCCGAC
>JACPKS010000090.1 GCA_016186905.1 Deltaproteobacteria bacterium | reverse complement strand
GCTGCTGCGATTCTCAAGCTTCGGTAGCTTTTTCTTAAGATAAATCTATACTTTAGAGATGCGCATGTGCTCAAGGATGGGCCGACGTTCCGGGCTATGGCTCGGGCTCGCGGTGTGTTTTTCTGTCGTGCCGGCGTTCGGCGCGGACATCTGTTCACGCACGCCCGCGGAATTTCAGCGGATGATTCTTGATCCTGACAACCGGCTCGCGTTTCAAAACGACGGTGGTCTTTTAGACGGTGGCGTGTGCTGGTGGCACTCCAGGTTCCAGCGCGCGGCCAATTACCTGGCGGTTTTCAGGCCCGACCGGCCCAAACCCACCGAGGACGAGGCGTTTCGTCTCGCGCTCCGGCTCACCCAGATGAATCGCGTCGTGGAAATTCCCGGATATGCCAACCTCTATGAGTTCTCGTCGGATTTTGAGCAGGTGATTCAGGAGCGTCTCGAGTTTTGGCAGGCCTGGGACGGATTCGTCAATCAGGCTTGGATCAGGGGGCTTGCGGGAAGCACGCACATGCGCGCGAAGAAGATGGCCGCTCGCATGGACCGTTTATACCAAGAAGTGGAAGGCAGCCACCGGATCGTCTTTCAGATGCTGCAGCTCAAAGGCATCACCTCGCACTCATGGCTCGTGGCCGGCATGACTCGAATCCTGAACGGCTATCAGCTGCACGTTGTCGATAGCAATGCGCCGCTCGTCACGCGCACGTTTCTTTATCGCTACGGCGATACGACGATTTATTCTCCGTCTTTTAAGGAATACTTCGTGCCATATCGGGGATTCACGCGCGACCTTCGCAAGATTTTTCGCACGATCCGCGAGTACTGCAATAAGGTGGCTGCTAACTAACGGCAAAGCGCTGCGTTAATGATGATGCGACACTTTCGACAAGCGGTACGGGTGAGCGTCTAAGGGCTGCGGAATCAGGTTGAGCGTCGCTCGCCTGGAAGCGATCTCTCGAAAAACTCGCTAAGTCCCATCGCCTCGGCCTTGGGGCGTTTCCGGCCCGTTCGCGGCGTCACAATCCAGCCGCGCCCGAACGCGCGCTCGATCACCTGAAAATCCCAGTCAGAGAGCTGGTTCCGCCACTTGACTTCAACGGGGAACAGCAACTTCTGGCTTCTGTCGACCACGAGAAAATCCACTTCATTGCCGCCCGAGCTTTTCCAGGTGAAAACATTCCTCGGCGCCGAAAGCCCTTCCCAGATCCGCGCCTCAAAACGACGCAAGAGTTCGGTCCCAACCGCGAACTCAGCCATCGACGCCTCCGAAACCGCCGGACCGCTTCTTAGCCATTGACCTGAATACCCGAGCGCCGAATCGATCCAGACGAATTTTCTGCCCTTCTTAGGCGCCACGCGGGCGCGGGCCGTATCATAAGAAGAGATCGTCGCCAGAAGAAAGGCGTCGCCAAGGGCATCCAGATACTTTCTAGCCGTATCCTTGGCCACTGAAAGTGGCTTCGCGAAAGCCTCGTAGCTTAAAGCGCCAGCACCGACCGCGGAGAGCCTTCCCATCACTTCGAGCGCGATCGAACGATCAAGCTTCCGACGCGCGAACTCATAAAAAAGCACGTCGTCGAAGATCTGAAATCCGTCGAACTCGCTCCATGGCTCGCCGTATCCGACGCGCTTCCTTAGAAAACCCTCTACCCTGAACGGAAATCCACCGACTTTCAGGTAATCGGAGCATTCGACATTATGGCGTGCGGTCTGTCTTCTGAACTCCGGAAAGGACATGGGAAGCAGTACGCGATCGGGGTTCGGAATGTCACCACGTCTTCCTGCCATGCGCTCAGCCCCGGCCTTGAGATCATGCGCGGAGCTGCCGGTAAGAATGACGCATGCACCGGCCAGCGTGCCGTCGTCGCGCAGCTTTTTGATGACCCTTTGCCACCCAATGACGGATGTTACCTCGTCGATCAGCAGCAGTTTGGGTTTGTATTGATCCTCGATTGCCACGAGGTGTGACTCAGCCTGATCCAGGGTTCTGAGTGTATCAAACGCAGTCCACGTGACTTGCTTCGGATTCCATCCCTGTCTCTCGATGAGTTCAGCAACCAGCAGTTTCAACGAGACAGTCTTACCCACTCGTCTGGGTCCGCGAAGCGTGAGAACAGCATTCTGGCTACATTCATGCGGCTCAAACGGGCGCGGGCGATAATCAAGCAGGCTCTCTTTGACCCGGACAAGGTCTGGATCCTGCCAAAGCCCGTTCTCATTCCACCAAGGATTAAGCTTAGTTAAGTCCATAATTAGATTATAGCTAGATCGCTAGTTATAATGCCGGGCATTTTAACAGTGAGCTGCGCATTGAGGCGCAGTGCGTAGGTATGGGTGGGGATAAAATTATCAAGTATTGAGGAGTAATACCGATTGGTTTTAAAGAAGTCGAACAAACTACTGTTTCCGTTAGGGGGCGTCCATGAGGATTCGAAGAAAAGCATTCCTGTGGGTAGCGTGTGGTTTGGCAAGCCTTGGAACGGGCTTGGCACTGAGCCGAGACAGCCACGCCGCTCGCCGTCCCGATGTCGGCATCGAAGGCCCCGGCGGGAAGGGCTCTCTCATCTATTATAAGGACGGGGATCGCATTGTGGTCCGGCACTGTGAAGGTGATTACCCCGATGTGAAGAAACGCTCCGACTGCGTGGGAAAAGAAAATCGCGTTCCGATTGAAGCCTTTAAGCTTGCCTTAAAATCCCAAATCACGATTGAAAAGGCGGATTACCTAAAACCGCTCACCAAAGCCGAAATTCAGGCATCAAAAGAGGGGAAGCCCGATATCGAAAGACTTAAAAAACGCGAAGCGGAACTCACCGCACTCCTTACCCGCGTTGAAACGCGGATTAAAAATGGCGACTGCGCAGGTGATGCGCAGTGCTTAATAGATCAAGCGACGGCGACAGAGGATCTTAAAAAAGCCCGCGAAGAGCTTGCGGAAGGCTCTGGAAAAGACGCCGCGATCAAAAAGATCAATGGCTTGATCGACAAGCTCGTCGATAAGGAGATCTCGGCCACGACACTTACGCCATACACTTACGGTAAGGCAAAAGATGAGCTTGCCTACACCGTGCTAAAGAACTTCGACCCGAATACGAAGTTTCCCTGCGGAGGTTTAAATCCCAACTGTGCCGAGTGCAAAGCAAAGCAGATTTCTGAAGGCAAAGTGGCCTGCGGGGAGACAAAAACAACGGCTAACGGAAGCGTTTGGGAACTTGTCACGCGCACCGAATCTGGCCACGAGGTTTGGAAGGATCGGCAGAGCGGACTTACATTTAGCGATACGCTCGGCAAGAAATACTCCCTGAACGATGCCCAGAAAGCTTGTGTTTCCTCAGTGTCGCGTGATGCGCGCGGAAAACTCTTAAATCTAAAGTGGAGCCTTCCGACGAAAGAGGACTACGAGGCAGCCGAGGCGCATGGAATCCGGGAAGTGCTTCCAAACATGAAAGACCGATGGTTTTGGTCGCTCTATCCGTTCTATACCGGCGGCGCCTACATCTTCAATGGTTATAGTGGCGTTATCGGCTACGACTCCTACCTCAACTTCCCTTATTCGGTCCGGTGCGTGGGCCGCTGAGCGTGGGTATTTCGCCGCAATAAAAACAGTGCATCAGCACTGTTTTTCCATCCTGGCTGTTCACTGATTCAATTATTGGCGGCGCGAGAGCGACCGCCACTCCGCGGTTTCGGCCGCGCTATACAATCAAACGCCCGAAGAGCGCTCTACGCTAAACGATCAATCGCCCACTCCGAATAAAGAATCTCTTCACGACTCCCGCCGTAGTGAGCAGCTCGATCCCCGTACCTTCAAACGCGTTCTTGGTGAGGTAGTGCCGTAGCCCCAGAAGATCACGCCCCCAGTGCACGACGCGCGAGTAGGCGAGCGAGTCCCAGAATTTTCGCCTTGGTTCTTTCGCGTCTGTCGTTTCTCTGCTTTCTGTTTGTCGCGAAACTTCCTGTTCACGATACGAAGATCGGTCCGAATGCATTTTTGGCGCATCATGGCCCCGCAGCGGCTTAAGAGCCCTGCCTTTTCTCGCCCCGGTCACGGCAGTCGCGATCTGCGCGGGAATCGTGCGCATGAACGAGCGAAAATCCTCACGCCGCCCGGCCTGAACCAGCAGATGCACGTGATTTCCGACGTTTTCGAACTGCATCACGCGCACGCGGAATTTTTTGGCGAATTTCGAAACGATCGTCGAAACGCGCCTCGCATTGGCAGGCGCCAGAAGCGACCAGTCGCCTCGCGCGCGGGAAGAGCGCAGGACAATGTGAATGGGCTTTCTCGGATCGAAGGGACGATAGGTTTTGCGGCGTCCGGCGCGCAAGCCGCCGCCGTGCTCGAGGACCGGCCGCCTGAACATTTCGAGCTGTTTGGGACGCGACATTCGGGAAGCAGCCTCTCTCGTAAAAAACCAATATTTTTGACGGGCAATAGAATAATTTAAAATTACGGCACATTCAACAGCCAACTGCGACGCAGGTCCCTAGAGAATCGACATCCAAAGGCGTTCGAGATCCGAGGGCTTTTTCGTGGCAGGGGCCTGTTTTGCGTTAAAAATGGCTTGAGGATGGATGCGAGGGAGAATCGAAGAAAATGCGAGAGGTCGCAAACGGGCGAAAAGGCCAATTCAGCGAGGGCGCAGCGGCCGAGATTCAGGGTGGGCGTCAAAATTCAGATCAGAACGTCGAAAATTCAGGTGAGTAGCCCGGCCATGTCCTCCGGCAACGCGCTTTCGGTCTCGATCCACCGGCCCGAGCGCGGGTGGCGGAAGCGCAGGTAGCGCGAGTGGAGCGCGTGGCGTTCGAACCCGAACGCGCCGCGCATCTCGTCGGTGAACACGCCGCCTTCGATGTATTTCAAAAACAAGTCCTCGCGCCCGCCGTAGAGCTTGTCGCCGACGACCGGGTGGCCGTAGTGCGCGAGATGCACGCGGATCTGGTGCTGCCTTCCACTTTCAAGTTGGCAGTCGAGCAGAGTCAGAGAGCGGCGAGCGTGGGGCGGGACGGACGTCCCGTCGGCAGACCGTGGCAAAGGCGCAACGGGAAAACGGGGTAATGTCGTAATGGTGGTGCGCGGCGCAGGCGCCGTTGTGGGTGCTTTTCGAACGCGACTGAGAACCTTGAAATGCGTCAGCGCGCTCTGGATGCCGCTTTCGGGCTCGCGCTCCCAAGTTCCCTCCGGGTAGGTTTGCATCTTCAAGCGCACCGCCGAGCCGCGCGCGGGGCCGATGTCGTTGTGCACGCTGAACGCGTCGTCCAGGATTTCGCCCGCCGCCACCGCGTAATAGCGCTTCTCGGTTTCGCGCTCGAAGAATTGCCGGATGAGATCGGCCGTGATCGCTTTGCGTTTTCCCACGACGATCGCGCCGCTCGTTTCACGGTCCAAGCGGTGCACCAGATAGAAATCGCGCTCCTCTTCGGGCGCCACCCAATCCGCGCGGTCGCGCCGAAGCGCCATGACCAAAGTGTTGAAGAGGAATCTTCCCGCCGGATGCACGGGAAGATTGCCCGGCTTATCCACGACGAGAAGGTCGTCGTCTTCGTAGAGCACCTTGTAGGCGGCATCGACCTCGGGCTCTGAAATATTCCGCGGGGTGAAGACTTTGAGCACGTCGCCCGCGCGCAACGTGGTCGAGGATTTCAAGCGCTTTCCCTCGATGACGACGCGTCCGGCGTCGATCGCGCGCTGAAGCTCGGCGCGGGACTTGCGGAAGTATTGTTCCTTGAGGAAGCGGTCCGCGCGCACGCCGTCGTGGCTGTCGTCGATGGCGTACGACACGACGAAGAAGCCGTCGATCAATTCGCGCTTGCGGAGCTCGCCTGGCATATTGATGATTTAGCACTTAACGTGAACTGCTTCCAGCGCGCAGACGGCGTTCGAGGCAAAAGTGCGAGTGCTTGCGAGTGGAGCCAGGATGGCCTGCGAAGCGAAATGTTTGCGCATAGCGCTCCTGCGCGTAGCAAACATTTCTACGAGCAAGTAGGAGCCTCTTTTGCCGAGAACGGTGGCTTCGCGAAGCTAGTATTTCGACTTAATGAGAAACTGAATCGTCTGCGGCGCGCAATCCTCGCTGTAGCCGTACTTCTCGACCATGTTGCGGATGGTTTTCCGGGCGAGTTTGTTGCCTTCCGACGCGCGGTCCTCGTTCTCGGTGCCGAAAAACTGGATGGCGTCGCCGATCTTCCTCATCTGCGATTTTTGCTGCTCGAAGTAATGGTTTTCGAGCTTGCGGATGAATTCCGGGAAGACCTTCGAGTATTCCACGGGCTGGCTGGGATTATCCAGCGCGTAAGCGCCGATGTTCGAGATGATGTTGTTGCGGAAGGCCTCGCGCTCGCTCGCGCCCGTGGGCGCCGCCACGGTGTTCTCGAACTCATCGATGAGCGCCGCGTCCGGCGCTTCCATCCTGCCGGTGATGGGGTTCTTGATCGTCTCTTTCTTCAACAGGTGGGAAAGATGCAGGATGTATTTCTTCAGGAACTCCTCGTAAAGCCCGGCCTGGATGAGACCCATCGAGACGCGCACCTCCTGGTCGATGACGCGGAGGTATTCGTGCCTCACGGTTTCGATCATCTTGCGCGCGTCGTGGTAGTCGTCCTTGATGTCTTGCTTCAGGAACTCGTATTCGCTCACGCGTTTCACGAACTCCTCGAGTTCCATGAGGACCGCGAGCGGGCTTAAGGTCTTGAACTCGGGATTCGCCGCCGCGTCGTAGAGGATCCCTTTGATCTCGCGCGCGGAAGCGCCCATCCTTCCTTCGAAATAAGGAACCGAAGAGTACTCCTCGAGCATTTTGTTCAAGGAGGAACGCAGGTGGTTTTTCTCGTCGGCGTTGAGGTGTTCGGGAACCTCGCCGTGATCGTAGAATTTCGCCTTCTCAAGCGGTGTCAGCTCGGCGACCGCGTTCGAGAGCGGTGAAACGTAGTGGGACGGGTTGGGTTTTTTGAGCCGCGTGAGAACGGCCCAGAGCGAGACCACGAACGTCACGTGAGGGGTCAGGTGGCGGGAGCCTGCGATTTTGCCGATGATGAGGTCGTAAATCTTGCGCTCCCGCGAATACGCGAGAAGATACGGCACGCGAATCAGCTCGATACGGGCCTTGAACGACACGAAATCCGGAAATTCCTTGAACGCGTCGAGCTGCACTTCGTTGGTCGAGCCGATGAAAACGGTGTCGAGCGGCGCGATGGCTGCGCCGACGTTGATGGCACCCGACTCGCACGCGGTCAGCAGATACTTGAACGTGTCGACCGGGCGCTTGAGGATGTCGGCGTATTCGACGAGTCCGCGGTTGGCGTCGATCAGGTCGCCTGAAAGTTCGTGAAGCGAGAGGCTTTGCAGCGACGGCGGCAGGTAACTCAAGCTCTTGTCCATCGTGATCTGCCGGCTTTGGGCGTCGACGTGCATCTGCGGCTCGATCGTGACCGCGCCCGACCGGTAGCGTTTGGAAATGTAGAAGCGCTCGACCTGAACGTGCATGAGCACCTTGCGCAGGTCGCCTTTATACGCCGTCAGCAGCGCTTCGAAGATCAGGTTCGACTTGTGCGACAGCGCGCCCTTGGCCAGGTACTCGGGGAGGTACGTGCGTTTGGAGCCCGTGAGCGCCTTCTCGAAAAACTCCGCGCGGAAAGGCGCGGGGAGCAATAGCAGCGGATGGTCCTTGAGCTCGCAGGGCATTTTCGCCGAGATCTCGTCGTCAGGAAGCCGCGCGAAGCTTTCAATCGCGTTCTTCGCGCCCGAGTGAGTCGCAAGTCCGAAGGAGCCTTTGACGACTTTTTCGGCGGGAAAAATCCAGCTGAAACGATAGAGCGCGCCGTCGGGGGTCTGGCTGTAATTCTCGATTCCGCGGATCAGGCAGTTGATCAGGCACGATTTCGCCGACCCGTTCGGGCCGTGCAGGAGGATCAGCTTGTTGTTGACCCCCTCGCGCGCGAACCCCTGAAGCGCGCGGTAGATTTCGTTCTGCACGTCTTCAAGCCCGATCACGCGGTAACGAGGATCATCAAACGTCATGTCGAAGAGCTTGAAGTGGTTTCCGTCGCGGCCGAAATGGTCCATGGCATCGACGAGGTATTGGGCCGATCCGCGCAAGTGAAGCCGGGGGCTATCCTCGGCAAGTTTCAGGTATTCGTAAAAAGAAAGGATCCGGTTCGTCTTTTCGAATTCGGTCCGCATCTCTTTTTCGATGCGGCTCAGGATGGATTCCACGCCGAGGCCCTCGCTCACGCTCACCGTACCGTGGCGGCGGGTGCCGCCGCTGTCGCGGCTGCCTGGCTCGTTCCGGAACGGCTGAGCCCGACCATGTCGGCCATGATCTGAACCGCCTCATGCACCTGCGGCAGTTTGAGGTACTCCTCGTCGCTTTCGCGCCGGCCGCGGCGCTTGCCGAGCTTCTTCTCCTTCTTTTTCTCCTTCGCCTTTTCTTCCTTCATCTTTTTCATCGAATCGGCGAGCCGGATGATGCCTTTGTTTTTCTCGATTTCCGCGAGCTCCGTCCTGATCTTTTTGAACTCAGGATCCTTCTCGGCCCGCGCGGAGGAGAGCGCTCTCAGTTTCTCGACGAGAGCCGAGGTCACCGGGTTCCAATGGCGGGCCGGCGAGCCGTCGTTGACTTCGCTGCTCAAGAACGCCGGGATCGTTTTGGGCGGAAGCGAGTAATCCAGGCTCTTCTCGCCGATGTCTTTGGTCGAAAACACGCTGGGCAGTTCGATGTCCGCGGGCACGCCGGCGTACTGAGTGGAGTTTCCGCTGGGGACGAAGAACATTCCCGTCGTGACCTTGATGGCACCCAGCTCTCGCGGAAGGTTCATCATCGCCTGAACCGTGCCTTTGCCGAACGTGTGGTCGCCACCGACGATCAGGGCCCGGCGATAATCCTTGAGCGCGCCCGACACGATCTCGGAAGCGCTGGCCGAAAGGCGGCTCGTCAGAATCGCAAGCGGGCCGTTCCACGCGATGTCTTCGTTGTCGTCGGCGAGCATGTCGGATTTCTGCTGTGAGTCCTGTGTTGCGACGATGTTGCCTCTCTTGACGAAAAGCCCGCCGATCCTCACTGCTTCCGAAAGAAGCCCGCCGCCGTTTCTCGAGAGGTCGAGGATCATCCCGTCGGCTTTCTCCCGCGCGGCCTGCCCAACGAGTTTTTTCATGTCATCGTAGCAGGAGCGGGTTTGCCGTGTCATGTCGCCGTAAAACGACGGCAGGTCGATGACCGCGATCTTCAGGTTCTTGCCGCCTTCTTTTACGGTCGTATACGTGAGCTTGGCGGCCTCGTCCTGCAAGCTGATCTTGTCGCGCTTGAGCGAAACGACGCGACGTTCGGTCTCTTTGCCGCTCTGGCGCAGGATCGTGAGCCGCACCATCGTTCCTTTCTTTCCGCGGATGAGCCGCACGACATCGCGAAGAGGCATGTCGATCACGTTCTCGAACGTGCCGTCCGCCTGCGCGACGGCGATGATCTTGTCTTTGGGCTGCACCTCGCCGGATTTCTCGGCCGCTCCTCCCGGGATGAGATTGTCGACGGTCGTGTAACCGTCTTCCCAGGTCAGCGCCGCGCCGATTCCCTCAAGCGAAAGCCGCATCGAGATCTCGAAGTCTTCAAGCGTGTCGCGGCTGAGAAAGCCTGAGTGCGCGTCAAGCGACGTCGCGAAGGCGTCGAGAAAAAATCCGTAAAGGTCGTCGCGCGAAAGCTCTTTCTGGCGCTTGACGTTGAGCTCATAGCGATGTTCAAGCTGCTTTTTAGCCTGCGCAAGCTTCATGTCGGTGGCGAGGTAGTTCGAGATCTGGAACTGGATGAGCTTCATCGTCAGATCCCGCTGGTCTTTCGTCGTCGAGGGCCACGTTCTCATTTTTGGGTTGATCAGGAGCTCGGTATCCTGCACGAACTCCTGAAAATCCGCCGGCGAATCGGGTATCCAGCGGGTCTGGGATTGCGCCTCGAGCTGCGTGTTCTTGTCGAGCTTGAAGTGTCCGCCCAAGACCTGCTTCACGTACGCCACGGTCTCTTCCACGCGCTTGACCAGAACCTGATGCGCGGCCTGAAGCGCGCTGCAGTCCTGGCCGACCTTCTTGAAGATCCCCTTGAGATTGCCGCGGATGAGACTTACGTCCGATTCGAGAAGGTACGTCTTCGAGGGGTCTAGCCGGTTCAAGAACTGCTCAATCGTGCGTGTTTCGAGTTCGGGATCAAGCTTTCTGAAGCCCACGTGATGCGAAAGGAATCCCTGCATGATCGGGGGGATGACCGGGCAGTCCAAATAACCGAGTTTGGGCGTGCCAGGGGAAGCGCCGTAGGATGACGCCGAAACCAAAGAGAAGAGAAGCGATAATACGATCAAGAAAGTTCTGGTGGCCGGCACAAGGGTCTCCATGGGTAGAGTTTTGGATAGCGAATCATAAAAGTATAACCGTAAAATGGTTCCGACCTGATGCGTTATTCCGGATGCGAAGGTTTTTTGATTTTGACAAGGAACCCATACTTCATTACAACAGTCGGACAATTAACCACCTATTTCATGAGGAAAATTCGATGAAACGGATTCTCACGTTCCTTTTCGGTCTGTTCTCCCCGGTTCTGGCGATGGCCAGCGAAGCAGACCTGCATATCCCTGAGTTGACGAACACGTTCAATCTGTTCGGCGCAACACTTACGGGAAACCAGATCCTTTATGCCGGCATTTTCGTCTGTCTGGCCGGAATGGTGTTCGGCTTCATGGAGTTCAACAAAATCAAGAGCCTTCCAGCGCACAAGTCGATGCTCGATATTTCGGCGCTGATCTACGAGACGTGCAAGACGTATCTCTTCCAGCAGGGCAAGCTCTTGATCGTGCTCGAGCTCTTCATCGGCGCCTGCATCGTATATTACTTCGCGGGTTTGCAGCATCTCGAGTTCGGGAAGGTCGCGCTGATCATGCTTTGGTCGATCTTAGGCATCCTCGGCTCGTTTGCCGTGGCGTGGTTCGGCATCCGCATCAACACTTACGCGAACAGCCGCACGGCGTTCGCGTCGCTTGAGGGGAAGCCCTTTGGCGTGATGGATATTCCGCTCAGATCCGGAATGAGCATCGGCGTGCTCCTGATCTGTGTTGAGCTGCTGATGATGCTTTTCATTCTGCTTTTCATGCCGCGCGAAAGTGCCGGCGCCTGCTTCGTGGGATTCGCCATCGGCGAATCGCTGGGTGCTAGCGCTCTGCGTATCTGCGGCGGCATTTTCACCAAAATCGCCGACATCGGCTCGGACCTGATGAAGATCGTCTTCAACATCAAGGAAGACGATGCTCGCAACCCGGGTGTCATCGCCGACTGCACGGGCGATAACGCCGGCGACAGCGTTGGCCCCACGGCCGACGGCTTTGAAACCTACGGTGTCACGGGTGTGGCGCTCATCAGCTTCATCGTCCTCGCGGCGGGCATGACCCGCGGCGCGGATGGCTCGCTGACGCTTGCCAATCCCGAAATTCAGGCTCACCTGATCGTCTGGATCTTCGTGATGCGCGTGCTGATGGTCGTGACGTCGATCGGCTCGTACCTGGTCAACGGCGCGCTCGCGAAGGCGAAATACTTCAATTCGGATCACTTCGACTTCGAGGCTCCGCTCACGAGTCTCGTTTGGATCACCTCGATCTTTTCGATCTTCGTGACCTACGGCGTGAGCTACCTGCTCATCGAGAACATGGGTACTGGGCTTTGGTGGAAGCTTTCGACGATCATCTCCTGCGGCACGCTCGCAGCGGCGATCATCCCAGAGCTCACGAAGGTCTTCACGAGCGCTAAGTCCAGGCACGTCGCCGAAGTGGTTACGGCCTCGCGCGAGGGTGGCGCGTCGCTTACGATTCTCTCGGGACTCGTGGCCGGTAACTTCAGCGCGTTCTGGAAGGGCATCGCGCTTGTCGCACTCATGTACATCGCGTACCTCACGAGCTCGATGGGCATGGAGCAGTTCATGGTCTATCCGGCCGTGTTCGCGTTCGGTCTCGTGGCGTTCGGGATGCTTGGAATGGGGCCGGTCACCATCGCGGTCGACAGCTACGGCCCGGTGACCGACAACGCGCAGTCGGTGTTCGAGCTCTCGCAGATCGAGCACGTTCCGAACATCAAGGCCGACATCCAGAAGAACTTCGGATTCGCGCCGAACTTCGAGAAGGGCAAGCACTTTCTCGAAGACAATGACTCGGCCGGCAACACGTTCAAGGCGACGGCGAAACCCGTGCTCATCGGCACGGCGGTGATAGGCGCTACGACGATGATTTTCTCGATCATCCTCCTGCTCAATCTCAAGCTCGACCTGCTCGATCCTCGCGTGCTGCTCGGTTTCATGACCGGCGGAGCGGTGATCTACTGGTTCTGCGGCGCTTCGACGCAAGCCGTGACGACGGGCGCGTATCGCGCGGTGGAGTACATCAAGAAGAACATCCGGCTCGACTCAAACGCGAGCGCGTCGGTTGAGTCCTCGAAGGAGGTCGTGAAGATCTGCACGCAGTACGCGCAGGCCGGCATGATCAACATCTTCGGCGTGATCTTCTCGTTCACGTTGGCGTTCGCGTTCTTCGATCCGACGTTCTTCGCGGCGTATTTGATCTCGATCGCGGTCTTCGGCTTGTACCAGGCCATGTTCATGGCCAATTCCGGGGGCGCTTGGGACAACGCCAAGAAAGTCGTCGAAGTCGACCTGAAGGAAAAGGGCACGCCCCTCCATGCGGCGACGGTCGTGGGCGATACGGTCGGCGATCCTTTCAAGGACACGTCGTCGGTCGCGCTCAACCCGATCATCAAGTTCACGACGCTCTTCGGGCTTCTTGCCGTCGAGATCGCGGTTCAGGCCAAGGACATTTCGATGTACCTCGGAGTCGCGTTTTTTATCGTGGGCCTCTTCTTCGTGGTGCGCTCGTTCTACGGGATGCGCATCACGGGCTCGGTTCAGGGCGCGAAGAAGACCGCCGCGACCGGCAAGAGCGCGCAGATGTCCGCGTCGTTGTAGCGCAAGCGCGTAAAAACGTGACCGACGTCACGTTTTTACGCGATGCGGACGTCCGAGAAAGCGATGCGAGCTTGCTCACAAGCTCTCGGAGGACAACCGCGCAGCGGTTACTTCGTCGTAGCAGCAATAAACGTAAAATTGGAAGCCGCCGGGAAAGTCCCGGCGGCTTTTTTGTTTGTGCGGTACCGAAGATTGGATTCAAATATAAGCTATGAAACTCAAAATCTGCCGGATTGCGATGCCACTGTTGGGCTTGTTTTGTCTCGTGACGCAAAGCTGGGCAGACCAGCAGTTCACCGTCACGGCCGTCATGCAGAAACGCGCGATGGTTCAAGGGGACGTCAAGAACCTCAAGGTCGGAGATCGGCTCTACGGCAGGGTGGAGGGTTCGGGCGGACAAGTCACGCAAGTCGGAGCTCGGGTTGCCGTGGTCGAGTTCAATGCGGATGCGCCGCTTAGAGCCGGCGATACTTTAACGGATCGCCCCGTCGGAGAAGCCGGCGAATCTCAGGCGCCTCCGCCCCAAACCGTAACCGGCAAGCAACCGCAGGAAGAGCGGCGGGAGGACGCCGAACCGCTGGAGGAGCCTCGTGCGCCGATTCTCGATCCGAACGGGATAGAAAGGCTTAGCTACTTCGTTCCACGCCGGAAGATTTTTTTGAAAGTTGATGGCGATACGACTCTGTCGGATCGCCAAAACTCCAAGCGAAGCGACGGTACCGATTTCGCGGGTATCAAGTCGACAGTAAGGACCGCCGGCGCGGAGGTTTTGTATGGTCTCTACGAGCGAGTGTCGCTCGGTCTTTCATTCGATTACCTGGTGCAGTCGAAATCCGACACGACCGTTGCGTCCACGCAACAGCAGACGACGGCCAAGGCGAGCGGCGTATCCAATCCCACGGTTGGGGTGAAGCACCGGCTTCTTAAGCGCGGAGCCGCGGGCTTTGCGGGAGATGTTGCGATTTTCGCCGCGCCATCGGTCGTTCCCGCGAAAGTCGCGACCGACGCGGCTCGAGGGACGAATGCCTCGGGTTCAACCCTCGCGGGCGCGGAAGCGGACCTCTTCTGGGGAACGGGAAAACACGAGGTAGGATTAGGTGTGGGCGCGTTGTACGCATCGGCGGCGGACGTAAGAGCGACGCCTGACTCGAGCGGGTATCACATCGACGCGCGGAAAATTCTCGCGGCTCACGTCGTATTTCGAAGTCAGCTGACGGAAAAATTCTTCGTTTCACCTGAGGGGACGATTCTGTTGCCCTATCGTCAAAATCTTGCGTATAAAACCGATCCTGTAATCACGGCGGGACTCATGGTCCATCCCGTGACGGCATACGGGGCGACCGTCGGGTATAAGATTGGAGAGCGCGCACTGGTATTCGCGGAGTTTTCGCTCCAGCGTTACGGCGATGACGAAAGATTAGTCCAGTCCAACGGTGTCGCTTCGGAGTTCGAGAACAAGTATTCGCAGAACAAGATCGCGGCCGGTGTCGCGATTCAGTTTTAAAGATTCCACTTCGCGCCGGCTAAAAGCTGCGTTCCGGTATTTTTCCAGCTCACACTCGTGGTGTTCACGTCGGTGAGGCCCAAGGAGAAGCCGATCGAGGCCGTGAGGTCCATGGTTTTATTGAGCGGGTATTCGCCGCCTACTCCGAAAAGAAGCGAAAAGTCGGTATTTTCGGTATTGCTTGAGATATTGGTGCTGGTCGTGCGGGAGTTCGCGGTGGAGTCGGCGTTAGCGCTTAAAAGCACGCCGAAGCTCGGCCCGAAGAACGCGAACGGCTTGAAGTCGCCGTCCGCGAGCTTCGCTTTCGCGAGCACGGGGAATTCCAGGTAATCAAAGTTGAACGCGGTGGTGACGGTCGATCCAGCCACGGTCGAAACGCTTTCGGCGCCCTTTTGGATATAGCGGATTCCAGGCTGCACGAAAAAATTCTCGGTGAGGCCGACCTCGAGATTGCCGCCGAAAATCAGCCCCGTGCGCGACGAAACGTTGGTCGTAGGCGAGGTCACGGTTGCGTTGGCGAAGTTCAGCCCCAATTCGAAACCCGGAATCAGACTGACTTCGCCCTTGCGCGCCTTATCGGCAGCCGAGGCGGAAAGAGCGAAGAAGAAGATACTTAGAACGAGGATATTGGTTTTCATGTCGTCGGTTCCTCCGTTTTCAATCCCAGTTTAAAATCCATAGAGCGCCACAAGCGTGAAAGTTGTCACGTTCTTGGCCGCAGCGAAGCCGCTTCTATTAAAGAAGGGCTGGCTCGACCAATCGTACCGGCCTTCCATCCTGAAATCGAGGCCGTCAGCCAACAGATAACTGTGGGTGAGAGTCGCTGACTTGATCGACTGGCCGGTGCCGGTCGTGAAAGCGTCTTTGTCTTCGTACATTTCCAGGCGAGGGGAAAGTGTTGCGTTCCTGTAAATCCCGCACTTGTGGTAAAGCGCGGCGCTCCACCATTTCGCGCCGTTGATGCCCGTTCGTTTTCCCTCGCCGTAGAGAAAGTCGGCGCCGTACAAGAGGTCCGATCGGAGCTTGTATGTGGCGTTTGTTTCGTAGAGCGAAACGCGCTTCACGCCGGGAGCCGCGGGACCGGTGAGAAGATTGACGGCGATGTCTAACTTATCCGCGAGGTTTGAAAAGGCGAGCTTGGCGCCCACGGTCGCGGCGGCTTCCGTCTTATAATTCGTGTTCCAGCCGTTGTAATAATACAACGTGGATTCGAACATTTCCGGCATGAAGGCGTAGCCCGCGGCTACGCCGGTATGCCAGCGCGGCACGCCGAAGCCGAACGCGTTCGAGCGCGAGTAATTCCAGTTGTTCGAAGCCTTGTAGGTTTCAAATCCCATGTGAGCGGCCATCTTGCCGGCGGCGATCTTAAGGCCCGGAACAGGCGATGGCGCATAGGTGATGAATCCTTGGCCTAAGTGTTTGCTGAAGTCGTCGCCGGCAACGGGGGAGTTGTCTTCGGCGATCTGTCCGAAGTCGAAGTCGGCTTGAAAGCCGGCTTCAGCGCCCGTCTTTCGAGCGCTTAATTCGACAAGATTCACGCTCGGCTGATTATGAAAGCTGTCATAGAACCGGCCATTGATTCCACGGGCAGGGGTGACGACGGCGTTACCGGCGGATGGCCCAGCGGGTCTATTGAAGTTGTATTGGTAATAAACGTCGGCTAAGCCTCCGAATTTCACGTCGGCTGCCCATGAGAGCTGCGACAGGGTCAGGCTTGCTGCGAGAACGGCCAATGATTTGCGATGCACAAGGAGCGGAGAGAATTCTCCGGGACCCCGGCTTTGAGCGGGGCCCCGGAGAAGACGGATTACATCTGGTAGCTGAAATTCAAGGCACCCGTGAGGGAGGTAAGCTCCCTTGTCATGGATTGCCCTTTATTCGCGCCAGTCGTGCCATTCGTATTTTGAATGCCGGCACCGTAACGGTCATAGGTGAAACCAAGATCAACCAATAGCGCCGAGGTCCACTTGTATCCGAAGTTTACCGACGGCGTGATGTGGAACGGAATCGACGTCTTAAGCACGTCGGGATTCGTGGCCGTTGCCGTCGTGGTGGTGCTGCCCGCGGTCGTGACGGTCTCGGTAACCTTCGAGTTGATCGTAAACGGCGCAACCAGATTCGCACCTGCCTGCGCGTAGAGTTCCTTGTTGTAATGGTGCCTGGCGTTTAGCTGCGCGTTCGCGGTGATGTACGCGTCATCTTCCCCGTTACTGTCTACCGTCGCGTTCAACGCCGAGAACACGTCTCTTTGCATGAACTTGGCCGTCGTATGGTACGTTAACGCCGGTGTGACTCCAAACTCGAGACTGCCGGATTCGGTCGTCATCTTCGAACCAACACTGAGATCGGTTGATCCGCTGACGTTATTACCAATGCTTGAGCCGTATTGGCCGCCTCCGACGAAGGTTCCGCCCGCGTATTCTTTCTTCTGAAGGCTCGGCTTGAGTCTTGCGAAGCCGTCCCCGATCCAATCCGAAGCCATATAGCGATAGACAAAACCGATCGTTGGGTCAGAGAGTCCCTTCGTCGTCGCGCGAGTGCTTACTTGATAATTCGACTTGTCAACAACCGTGGCGTCATGTTGGAAAACCAGGTAGTCGAACGCCAAGCCGAGAGTCATTTTATCGGCAATTCCGTAATCGGCTCCGAACGTCCAATCAAACGCGGTTCTTTCAATGCCGCCCAAATCCACTTTAGGGGTGTCTAGGTGCGTCCTGCGGACTTCGTTCAGGGGTTTCATGAAGCCGGTCTGCAGAGTCCATTTTGACGTTGGAGTCAAATAATTCAGGTTCTGAAGCTCACTTGATGACGCTGCGAAGGAGAACTGCGAAACTACTAAACCTACTGCCAAAGCTGTGTACTGCCAGAAGTTACGGTTTACGTGTCTCATAATGTTCCTCTCTTTTAGTAAGGTACTTCTTTGCCTAGTTTGGCACAGGGTGGAAAAAAGAAAAGCATTGAAATTGAATTAGTTTGCAAATAACGCCGCGGCGCAGCGCCAAGTCAGGCTCTTCGCAAATTCCGCGGCATACCCCTTGCTCCGTGAAATCGCCGGGTAAAATTATTTGCCCGCATTTCAGAAGGGAAAAACATGAGACAGCTTTTGTTCTTCGTTTTATTCGGAATTATTCTAACCGCCTTACCCGACTCTTACGGCGCGACTCAGGGATCATTCGATGTTCGTGCCGCGCGCGTCGTAGGCGGCCAAAAAGTCAGCTCAGCCGACCCGATCGCCGCGACGACCGTCGCGTTCGTGAACGGCGACGCGCTTTGCACGGGCTCGATTGTCGATGACGACCTGATGGTCACCGCGGCTCACTGCCTCGATGACGGCAAGCTTTCGAAAATGCGCGTCGTTTTCGCCCGTGTTTTGACTGAGGGAGCCTACGCCGCGAGAGTTTTGGGCGCGGTCGTCGCGTCTGCCTGGCTTGAAGAAAACGCCGCCGATACCAAGGACTGGGGCGATATCGCTCTCGTTCGATTCAGCGGTGGATTGCCGGAAGGATACTCCAAGGTATTCATCGATCGCGAGGAAAGAGATCTGCGGGACGGCGAGAGCGTGATCATCGCGGGATTCGGAATTTCAAACGCCGAGGCGGATACCGGCGCCGGCGTTCTTAGAAAGACGGAAGTGCCGGTGAAGAGGCCCGGCTTCGGCCGCACCGAAATTCTTCTCGACCAAAGTTTCGGCAGCGGCGCGTGCCATGGAGACTCCGGCGGACCCGCGCTGATCAAGGTGCGTTCGCGGCTTCACCTCGTCGGTATCATCAGCCGCGGCTACCCCGCGAACAGCCCGGATGATTGCGCGCACGACGCGATTTTCACGAAGGTAGCGCCGTATACGGATTGGCTCGTGCAGGCGGCCGCGGAATTGCGCCGCTCGTGATTTTTGCGACACTAGGTGGCGAGCGCGATGATCTGCTCCAGCAGTTGCTCGTAAGTGATGCCGGCTTTTTCCGCGGCGAGAGCGAAATCGTCGTCTTTCGCGAGCGAGGGATTGGGATTGGCTTCCAGGAACACGATCTCATCGGCGGGTGTCAGTCGAAAGTCGATTCGCGCGAACCCGCGAACCTGAAATAGCTGGTAAATTTTCCGGCTGACATCCGCCAGATGCTTTTCCGCTTTCGGAGCGATGGGTTTCGCGGCGCCGCCTTTGATTCCCCATTTTTTTCGATAATTGTCGTCCCATTTCGCCTTGAACGTGGCGAACTTCGGCTCGCCGTCGGGCACCTGCGCGAAAAAAAGTTCGCGGGTGGGAAGAATTTTCAGGCGCTCGTTTCCCAGCACCCCGACGTACAGCTCGCGGCCTTCGATGTATTCCTCGACGATCGCGTCGGTGCCCAGGCTTTCGTGGATGAAGCGCACGCGGTCGAGCGCGTCTTTTTCGTTATCGGCGAACGACATTTGCGCGATGCCTTCCGAGGCCTCGAGTTTCAAGGGCTTGGTAAAGGCGGGAAAGGCGAAGCCTGGAAGTTTTCGCAGCGGCCGGGCTTTTTTCGAAACCACGAAGCGCGGCACGCGGATGCGGTGGAAAGAAAGAATTTTCTTCGTGAGACTCTTGTCTTTGCAGATCTGCAGCGCATGTGCCGAGGCGCCCGTGTATTTCAAGTCCAGCAGCTCGAGAAGCGATGCCGCGTTCGGTTCGTGCTGGCGGCCCCCGCGAAACGCCTCGCACTGATTGAAAACCAGATCCGGCCGGTCGCGCGTGACCTCGTCGATCAAAGGGCGGATATCGTCGAAAAGGCCGAACGGCTTCACGTCATGGCCGAGATTTTTGAGCGCGCGCACGAGCAGTACTTCGGGCTTCCAGTCGTCGTGTTTGAAAATTTCGGTGAAATCCTGGTTCTCGGGAGGTTTTTCTCCGATATCGAAGAGCAGCAGGAGTTTCAGTGGTTTCTTCGCCATGTCTTAAAAGTGATTGTTTAAAGTGTTCGTTTAAATTTTCCGGTGAAAAGATAATGGGTAACGAGTGCTGAGAGAAAGGCAGCTACCTCGAGGCACGTCTGCGGTTCGGGCTTTCCCATGCGCAGGTCGAGCGCCTCGCAGCGCAGGGAAAGTTTCTTCAAAAGCCCGTCAATCGTGTACTTTTTTTCGCCGGTCCACTCGCGCAGGATGTCGATGAGCGCCTTCCGATTGCGATTCATGAAGCGCGCGGCACTTGAGTCGCGTTTGGGCAGATCGGTGCTTCCGTTGAAAATATGACGGAGGTCGGCATCGTAGAAATCAGGGTAATCCTGCGCGCGCTCGCGCTTGCGGCGCGCGTAGTAGGCTTCGAGCGTGCGTTTCATCCGCGAAACCGCGTAGGGTTGCGAGCTTCCCGTAAAGGCTACCGGCCGGTGCGGCTTGTCGGCGACCTCGCGCGCGAGACCGTCAACATAGGTGAGTTTTTGCAGCGCCAATGGCCACTTCGCGTATTCCGTCTTCCAGTCAAGCCCAGGAGTAAGCCAAACCGCGAACGTCTCGGCGAAGTCCTCGTCGGGGTGCGATTGCGCGTACCAGTTCTCGATGTGCTTTACGAAGCCGCGGCTGTAAGGGCGGGGATGGTAGAGGTCAGGGTCGTATTCCATATCGGGTGAGCCGAAGATCTCGCGCCATTTTTTGCGCTTTGAAAATTTGTAGATGTGGTCAAAGCAGTGGCCGGCCTCGTGGCGCAAAAGCTTCATGCACCATTCCGGCGTGCCGCCTTCCACTTCAAGCATCATGTTTTTTTCGAGCGTTTTAAGCCTGGGATGGGCGAGGTAGAACGGGATTGCGATTGAAGGAACGCCTTCGGGGCTGAACCACTCGTCGCCGAGATACGCCTTCGGGCGGAAGGTGAGGCCCATCGCTTCAAGCTCGGCGTGGAGCGCACTCACCCGTTCGGAGAGTTCCGAGTCTTCAACCGTCATCTTGAGGTCGCAGAGGCGAACCTTAAGAAGTTCCGGGTCGGCGAGCTTCACCCACTCTGGTTCGGACATGGTTTGAGTATATGCGCTATTTTTTCGTAGAACAGCCTCCACCGCAATGGCCGCCGCCGCACTTGTCGTTTTCGCTTTCGCTTCCGCTTCCACAGCCGCCCGAGGCGTTCTCGAAGCGCCAGGTGACGCCCAACGCGTTGATCGCGCCGAGCGCGGAGTCGAGATCGTCGAATTCCTGATTGAGAATGTATTCACCGGTTCGGTGGGCGACCACGAACGCGATGTAGCCTTCGCGGCCCGTGCCCTCGTCGGCTCTTGCCGCCACGCCGCCGAGCCATTCCTCGCCGACTAAAAATCCTTGATCGTGGTTTTGCTTGGTGAGTTGCATGCGTTCAAACTATTCTAAGTTTATGAAAGTGTCTATTCTCTCGATCGGCGACGAGCTTCTGATCGGCCAGATCACCAACACCAACGCCGCCTGGATCGGCGCGGAGTTTTCGGCCGCCGGAATCGAAGTCGTCGAGCAGCTCACGGTCGGCGACGACGCGCGGGCGATCGGCGAGGCGCTCGAGCATTGCAGGGCGCGATCAGAGGTAGTGATCGTGACGGGCGGGCTCGGGCCCACGCACGATGACGTGACTGTCGAGGCGGTAGCCGCGCGTTTGGGGCTATCGCTGACCCTTGACCGCGATTGGCTCTCGCGCATGGAGCAGTACTTCAAGAGCCTCGGGCGCGGGATGCCGCCCGGAAACGAGAAGCAGGCCATGCTTCCCGAAGGCGCCGAGCGGATCGACAACGATTGCGGCACCGCGCCTGGCGCGTGGATCGAGAGCGCCGGCTTCATAATCGCGCTGACCCCTGGCGTTCCGTACGAAATGCAGTCGATGTTAAAGCGAGTGATTCTTCCGCGCTTGGCCGCTCGCGTGAAGGGCGTGGCGCGCGTTCAGAAAACGATTTACACGACCGGCGTCGGCGAATCAGCACTCGCGGCGAAGTGCGAGCAGCTCGATCCGCCGCTTTCCTCGCAGCTCACAGAGAATCTGAAGCTTGCCTGGCTTCCGAGTCCGCTCGGCGTGCGCTTGCGGCTGACTGCGTCCGCGCCGACCGAAGCGCAGGCCGTAGCGGCGCTCTCGCGCTTCGAGGCGCATCTTCTGAAAGCCGCCGCCCCTTACGTTTTCGGCGAAGCGCCTGGAACCGGGGAAGTCTTGCTTGAGGCCGTGGTTGGCGAGATGCTTCGCGCGGGTAAGCTCACGGTCGCGGTGGCCGAATCGTGCACCGGCGGGCTTGCCGGTTCGCGCCTGACGAACATTCCCGGCAGCTCTTCGTATTTCGTCGGTGGGATCATCGCATATTCGAACGACGTCAAGACTTCTACACTCGGAGTGTCTGCCGAGGTTTTGACGAAATTCGGAGCGGTCAGCGAGGAATGCGCGCGCGCGATGGCCGAGGGCGCGAGGGAAATGTTCAAAGCGGATATCGGGCTTGCCGTCACTGGAATCGCTGGCCCCGAAGGGGGTTCGCCCGAAAAACCGGTGGGGCTTGTCTGGATCGCGCTTGCCGGCGCGTCGGGCACGATCGCGCGGAAATTTCTTTTCGAGCGCGATCGCGCGCGAAACCGCGAGCGCGCGGCCCAAGCCGCGCTTGAGATGCTTCGGCGGCGGCTGCTTAAAGCCTAACGTTTTAGCGGTAGTTCAGCGACGAACCAACAAGCTCGTCAACGAGCGCATCGATCGCCGCGGCGTCCGCGGTTTCGGTAAAAAGATGAGCGTTGAGTTTTCTCGCCTGAACCGAATTCGCCGCGCCGTGATAACGCGCCACCTTATAAATCGCTTCGTGCAGATAAAGTGCTGCTTCCTGAGTTTTCGTCAGCGCCTTATGAAGCTCGGAGTCGAGATAAATTTTTCCATCCCGCGCGTACGCCGCGAGCTGCTCGAATTTGCACGGCGGCATGATGACAAGCGGAAACGCGTCATCGATGTTCAAAAGGCGCACGTTTTTGGGAAGTTTCTTCAGATTCGAGCGCACATGCGCAAGTTCGGCCTGAACGCCCCTCTGAAAATCCTGGCGCGATTTCAGGCGCACGATCGCCGACTCAAGAAGCGTGTCGACGTCCCATTTTCCTTCCGGGATGTTCAAACCGTACTGCGACCTGCCTTCGAAAAGATCGAGCACTTCGACGATGTCGATGGCGCCTTCGCTGTCGCGGCAAACGACCGCAAGACCGCCGTTTCCGACGTCGCGCCCGCTCCCGCCTTTGCCGGCGAAGCTCGGGCCAGGCGCTGCCACCGCGGCAAGAGCCGCAAACATCGCGAGCTTTGAAAATACATCCTTCATCGAATTACGGTTCGTTTTCATAGGGTCTCCCTTAGGCTAAAAAATTGCGTCGCGTACACATAGACGTCGTTTCTTGTTTCACCGCTTGAGAATTCCTGGCAGAAGCGTTTGCGGAATCTTTGAATCGCGCGCTTGGCTTCAGGGAGCCTTGCGCGGTCGATCGCGAACGTGATCGCCGAGTAATCGCGACGCTCCACCGGCTGCATGTGCAGCGCCTGGCCGGCCTTCTTCAAGATTTGTTGATGGAACTTCCGGATCGCATCCGAGGGAATTCCGCTGGGCGTTGCCGTGAAATCCTCGGCAGGCTTGAGCTCTCCTTTGGTTTCGACGAGCATATCCAGGCGTTTCAACCTTTCGATCGCCGATTTCGCTTCGTGCGTTGTGATTCCAAGCGTATTCGCGATCCACGTCAGGTCATTCTGAAAGTCGTCAAGCGTTACGAGTTCGAGAATCGCGAAGTGATACCAATCCGAGATCGCCTGGAAGCTGTCGAGCGCGATCGTGCTGTATTGTTTTTCTTGTTTCGCCAAGCGCGCCAGCGCGAGCTTTCTTTGGAGTTGGCTCCTAGCGTGTTTGCTTTCGACGAGATCGCAGAAAATTTCTTTTTCAGTGCTCCCCATGCTCATGCGGTCGGCGATGTTCGCCGCGGAAGCGCGAGAGATTCCGTAGCGCCCGCGCAAAATGTCAGAGAGCTGCGCTGGCGCCATCCCCAAGTCCCGTGCGAAGCTTCGAAGCGAGTAGCGCGGGTTGCGCTGGCAGCGCACCTCAAGCTCGCGGCTTAAAACTTGGCGATAATCGTGATCTGGACCAATCATGACGCAGAGTTATATATTGCTATACCAAAATAATCAACAATAAACCTTACGGCGCGCAAGGTAGTATTTTTTTATAAATACCTGAAATAAAAAGATTATTTATATCAGAAATCGACAGCGATTTTTGGACCTCGATATGCCTGTAGCGCTACCAATGCATTTTGCCTGAAACAATCGACTATTGCGCAGCCTTTAACAGTATGGTGATTGCCCATGCGCCGTGCAAATTGTCGGATGAATTAGCGATGTGACTCATCGCAGCTTCCATTTCCTAAAAAACGCCGATCAAAAGATCGCCTGGCACCGGAGGCCGATAACGGTACCGTCTCGTCCCATGAGGTCCGGAGACGAGTTTTGGCCATCGATGACCGAAAACGTGCCCAGTTCGGGAATGGAAACCGAAATCGTTCGGCCGTCGGGTTTTCGGGTCAGTCTCGCGTTCATCAAAACGGTTTTTTCGCCGTCGAGTTTGTACATCGCCATCGCGGCCATGCGCGGTGTCGCGAACACCGTGATTTTCATGTGATTGCCGTCAACCGCGCCGTCGCAGGATTGGATCGGAAAATAAACTCCGTCGGAAGGATAGGCCGACGCGATTTGCGATACCGTCAGACCCAGCAGTATAATCATCAAAATTCTCATACAGACACTCCTTTTTTATTTATCGTCGACTTTTTTCATCACACATTGAATCTCGGAAATACCGTGAAAGTCTTTTCCGCGCACGGCCTCAACGGAGTTGCGGACAAATTGTTCAACCAAAAGACCGTCTTTTTGAAATTTCAATTTCAACGAGTGGTAGCCAGACACATGGGCGATGTGATCGGGGAGCGGCGTCGCTCCGCAGAGCGGGCAGTAGC
Source organism: Deltaproteobacteria bacterium (assembly GCA_016186905.1). Classification (GTDB taxonomy): domain Bacteria; phylum Bdellovibrionota; class UBA1018; order UBA1018; family UBA923; genus JACPKS01. Next base: position 8,065 of record JACPKS010000090.1, on the reverse strand, counting down.
GGTAGTCGTTCCAGATCGAGAGATGCCTTTCCGTGACGCGCTCATAATGGATTCCGCCCGGAATCTTCGTCGTCGTAACCGTGACGTGCTTGTCGTGCGCGGCGGCGCGCAGGTCGATTTGACCGCCGATGGAAAAACTGATTTTGCCGCAAGTCGATCCGGAAATGCTGACTCTCTCGCCCTGAGGAATCGCGATCGTTCCGCCGTCGTGCTCCAGGAAAAGCATATTTTTTTGATTCGCTCCGTCGGAGCACCCGCCTTCTTCAAGCACGTACGTTCCGGCGATCGGCTCGCAGCACTCGGGAACGTTTTTCTCGAGCGCTTTAACGATCTTCCGTGTCGCCCTATTCCAAAAAATCCCCGTCGTAACGGGGAGGTATTCCTTGTAAAGCGACTCGCCGGGGCGGGAGATGTCGATCGAGGCATAGCGGTGAAAAAGATCCCAGCCGTGATCCATTCCGATATAGCCGCTGAATTCCTTCGGATCATCGGAATGGGAATTCGTCATTCTCACGTCGTATCCTTTTTTCACAAGAGCGGCTTCCATCGTGCTCGCTTGATCCCGCGTGAAGTCCGAATCGACGTGAAGTGCGATACGGCAGTTCGAGCCGAAAGCGTCAGCGCCAGCGCTCGCCGGGAGCGCGAGCGCGAATACACCGAATAACGTCGCGTACAAGCTGACTTTGAGCGCGTGTGGTTTCATGGGAGTGATATATAATTCAAGCTACGCATAGCGTCAATAATTTGCCTTACTTAACGTAAGGTGAATGAAGGTGTAAAATTCTTCGCGTTTGTGAGCAGGCGTTCAGCGGGAAATCAGTCTTTAATAATCCTGAGACCGTCCAACGCGAGCTCACCGCCCAGCTCAAACGCCGATGCGCCGGTGATGAAGCAAACGCCAGGCCGTCCGACTTCTACGCCAAGTCTTATTCCAACCAGAGCGTTTGCGTCCGCGACCATGCCGGCGATCACGAGGGTGTCTCCGGAGTTCATGCGCGCCAAACGTTTTTTGCCCATGAACGGACACGTAATCGCCACGTATTTTGCCACCGCCGACGCGTCTTCCATGAAGGGCGTAAAGCGAAAGCCCGGCCCGATTTCGATTTCCTCGGTCGTGAACGTCAGACCCGTCTTGGGCTCTACGCAATCCATGGTCGTGAATCCGGCCGCAAGCAGGTGAATGCTTTCATCCGCTTTGCAGAGCAGGGTGAAAGCATGCGCGGGTTCGCTTTTGACGAGAACCAGAGCGACTAAACTTAGAAGAACGAGCAATTTATTCATGTGACCTCCAAAATCCGATGTCTGCTATCCAGGGCTCGCGCCGAATTTCTTCGCTTAAACGCGCAGTCGTTGCGCGGATGATCAGGGAATATTGACTTCCATTTTTCCAATTGTGACTTCCGCACCGACTCCTATGTCCACGCCGGTAAGGACGCATACGCCTAGGCGTTGATTCGTAAAAACTCCGACATGCGCGCCAATACCAGCAACCGCAGCGACTTTGATTCCATAAAAAGCGCCGTTCATTTTTGATTTCCGTACAAGCGGACAACTAAGAATGAATCGTTCATCACTTATACGAAGCCCTGGGCCAACTCCGAAGAAATATACTGAAGCGGATCGCTCCTCTCTGTTGATTTTCGTGCTACAATCGGCCTCCATGTTTTCTCCGATCAAAAAAGCACCATTATTTCCATCGGACGCTCCGTCCCACCGCGCCCTACAAAGGAGAGATGGGGCGGCGTGGACAACGCTGGTAGTAATGAGGGCCATTAAAACAAAAGTTCCAAATATTTTTTTCGACATCGATGTTCTCCTATCCAATATTTTTGCTCCATGGCCTTCGCCGAATTTCTTCGCTTAAACGCGCATTCGTTGCGCGGAAATTCAGTGGTTTGGGGTGCAATCCAAAACATAGAGATCAGCGCCAGGTTTCGAAAACAACCCTTTGCTTTCGATGCCCTGAATTTCGATAAAAATAGGACCTGCAGAGTCGACAAAGGAGTGAGCCTGCGCCATGCCTCGGTTCGAAAACACGCATCGGGTTTCTTTTTGTCCGTCGATCGTCTCTTCCTTCGGCTGGCCGTCGGTGATCGACAAATAAAAGTTGTCCATACCCGAGAACTTTCCGAAGCTGCTATCGGTCTTTCCCATTTGTAGTTCCGCGCAATAATTTGGGCCTACCGCCACGACTTGCATCGTTTCACCGAGTTCCACTGCCTTCTCGATCTTCCGAGCCGGTTTTCCCTTCGGGTAAATGCTGAGCTGGCAAGCCCTGGAGTCGGCATATGAGGCTGAGGAAGCAAGACCCAGACAAATTAGCGATAAAATCAGCGTTTTTTTCATAAAACCTCCGTGATGAAGGCGCGAAATATACAGCGCATGACCCAATGCGTCAAGGAATAGCCTTACGTAGTGTAAGGTGAGAAAAGGTGCGGAAAGAGATGCCGGCGAAGTTCAAAATCGCTGAGACGGATTTCCGTCGCGCTCGGCATCCGTGCGGATGACCTGATCTCCCCGCTGAAATTCTTGAGAAAAAGAAATTCGAAACCTCGCTGCTATGGGACCGCGCGTACGGGTCGATCGAGGAATTCGCCCAAACCGCTGCTTCAGGCGATTCGGCACTTGTTCGCGCAGGGAATCACCGATACGTGGCTGCCAGTCCTTCAACTCAGATTCAAAAACCGTCTTCTTCTTTCCGTCCGATTTCAGAAAATACACCGAGCCGTCGTATGACCCCACCACCAGCGTGCCGTCCTTCGCGACGGCGGGCGAGGACATGACGCTTGAGCCCGTCTTATACGATGCGGTCTCTTTGACCGCGTACTGCGGGACTCTCTTTACTTCAAAACTATCCCGTTCGCTGAGCTCGGAATCCGTCGCGGCAGCGGCCTTCCGCGCGATTTTGCCCCAGTCAGGCGTGCCCTGCGGCTGAGCGTTGGCGTAAGTGAGACTAAAAGATAGCGCCGCGACAAGGATTGCGAATTTTCCGAAATTCATTGGGCCTCCAAAACTTCAAGTAACCGCATGTTTGCTCAGATCAGCGCAACGCACAATATTTGACGTATTGCGTCAATCAATGGCCTTACGAATCGTAAGGTGAAATAAGGAGAAGTAGAGTTAAAGGCCAATATCGCAAAACTAAAGACATATGGGGTTGATTTTCGAACCTGTAGCGCTACAGGTATTTCGTCTGAAATGCTCGGTTATGGTGCGCCGACATTTCCCTGCCCGAACTTTTGCACAAAGTCTTCGGGTCTTCGTTACCCGTGATGTCGCGGGTAATGACGAGCTCGCCGCAAATCACCGGGCCGCCGAAAATCCGCGCGCTTCCGTTGATTTGAACGGTGTCGCGAATCGAGGAAGGGCCGAGAACTTGCGCGTGTTCGCTGATTTGAGCTTGGCCGCCGATGTCGGCATCGCCAGTAACCTTAGCCCATCCGGAAATAATCGCCTTGTCGTAAAAGTATCCATTGCCGCTGATGAGCGCCCAGTCTTTGATCGTCACGTTTCCGCCGATGTCGGCGGCGCCCGTGATATGAGCCCAGTCGAGCACTTTCGCGTCGCCGCGGATTTCGGCGTCGCCGCTGATCCGCACCATGCCTCGCACTTGCGCGCGGCCGCGGATGATGACGTTTCCGGTGATGGCGATTTCGCCATCGCCTTCCTGCACGATCATGGCGTCATGTGTGATCTCGCTGAATCCTGAGACGAAGACAGCCCCATGGATTTGAGCGCGGTCGCAAACGCTCACACCAGGGGCGATGTATGCGTATTTATCGACATAGGCGGTATCCGCGACGTATCCGCCGCCGTTAGGATGCTTGTGGCCGGGAGGGTTTCGGTAACAATAAAAATTCGCGGAGGCGGGATGATAGGAAAACAAAAGAAGAAACAAAGCGGACCGGAGTGTCAGTTTCGTGGTTGATTTGAATGTCATCGCGCGCAAGCTAGCGCGTTGGATCGTCGCCAGTCAAACGCGAGTTGCAAGATCTATAAGGTGAAATCAGGCGGAAAACGTCAGCGGAACTCCAAGAAATCTAGTGCGTATTGCGTACAAGGCCCACTTATCGCGAGTAGATGCATGGTCAGCGGAAGTAGGAAACGCCGATTTGCCGTCCTTCAAGCGCGCCGGAACACGCGCCCACACCGATATCCTCTGGACTGGCGAGTGAATCGTAGTTGGAACATTCCGCGACGAGACCCTTCGTCGCGTGGAGCAGCCGCGTTTGAAAGACGGCATACGGCGATGCGCCGGTTCGAGGCCGAACAAGCAAGAACGTGGTTTGAAATTCCAGATCGCCCTCGGCGAACTTCAAGGTCCTGCGATCAGCCGACCCAGGAGCGCCGGGAATCTCGAGCGTAGCCTTAACTGTCTTCGGGGCGCCGATCAGCCGGGCGTGAACGGCGGGCCCCGACCAGAGCTGCGCGCGAAGATCGAGCGGCACGGTCACTGAGGCAGCGGCGCCTGATGCCACCGCCGCCGCCGGCGTTGCTATTCCGAAAAGCGCTGCAAAAGTGAGGATCCTCATTGAAATTGAACGGTGGATTCGCCTGGAGCGGGTATTCTTGGCCACGCTTATTCTTCGTCTCCCTGACGCAATTTCTCAAGCACCGAGAAATCTTCAAGCGTCGTCGTATCGCCTTTGACGCCGGTCTTCACTGAGCCCGTGACGACTTCGCGAAGGAGCCTGCGCATGATTTTTCCGCTGCGGGTTTTCGGGAGCGCATCGGTGAACCGAACTTCGTCCGGCTTCGCGATGGGGCCGATTTCCTTGGCGACCCAGGCGCGCAGCTCTTCTTTCAGGTGATGCACTCTGCCGTTACCAAGCGCTGCTTTCGCGGCATCGGCCTTCAGCGTAACGAACGCGACAAGCGCGCTTCCTTTGATATCGTCGGGCTTCGCGACGACCGCGGCTTCCGCCACTTTATGGTTGGCAACTAAAGCGCTTTCAATTTCAGCGGTGCCGAGGCGGTGGCCTGAGATTTTCACGACATCGTCTGCGCGGCCCATGATCCAAAAATACCCATCCTCGTCTCGTCTCGCGCTATCGCCGGCGAGGTAGTAGCCCTGTTTCGCGAACTTTCTCCAATACGTCTCAACGTATCGCTGGTCGTCGCCAAAAACCGTACGAAGCATCGAAGGCCAGGGATGTTTAATAACGAGCGATCCACCTTCATTGGCTTTGCAGGATGTGCCGTCGTCGCGCACGACGTCGGCGATAATTCCGGGTAGCGCTTGTGTCGCGGTTCCAGGCTTTGTGACGGTAGCGCCTGGTACCGGCGAAATCAGGATTGAACCCGTTTCGGTCTGCCACCACGTATCCACGATCGGGCAGCGCTTTGCGCCGATCATCTCGTGGTACCAGATCCACGCTTCGGGATTGATCGGTTCGCCGACTGTTCCCAGGAGTCGCAGCGACGACATATCGTGCTTTTTCGGAAACTCGTCGCCCGCGCGCATGAAGGCGCGGATCGCGGTCGGCGCGGTGTAGAAAATCGTGACTTTGTGGCGCTCGATCATGTCCCAGAAGCGATCGGGCCGCGGATAGTTCGGAGCCCCCTCGTAGAGAAATACGGTAGTGCCGTTGGCGAGCGGACCGTAGACGACGTAACTATGCCCCGTGACCCAGCCGATATCCGCCGTGCAAAAGTAGAGATCCTCGTCTTTCAGATCGAAGACGATCTTGGAGGTGTACGCCACCTGCGTCAGGTATCCACCGGCCGTATGAAGAATACCCTTGGGCTTTCCGGTTGATCCACTGGTGTACAAAATGAAAAGAGGATGCTCGGAATCGAGCTTCTCGGCAGGGCTTTCGGTCGGGGCTTTCGGCACGAGATCTTGCCACAGGTGATCGCGGCCGTCTTTCATCGTGGGTCGCGTGCTCATGCGCTGGTACACGAGAACGTTCTTCACCGTCGGGCATTGTGCTACCGCGCGGTCGGCGGCTTCGATCAGATTGACGACGGCTCCTCTGCGGTAGGCCCCATCTTGCGTGATCAAACAGACGGCTTTCGAGTCGTGGATTCGGTCGCGAAGCGCTTCCGCGGAAAATCCCCCGAAGACGAGATTGTGAGTGGCCCCGATCCGCGCGCACGCGAGCATCGCCATGACGGCTTCGGGAATCATCCCCATGTAGATCGCGACGACGTCGCCTTTTTTCACGCCGAGGTTTTTGAGCACGTTCGAGACGCGGCAGACTTCGAGATAAAGCTGGTGATAGGTGAGGGTGCGCACTTCGCCCGGCTCGCCTTCCCAAATCAGCGCGGCTTTGTGTTTGCGCGGGGTTTTGAGGTGCCGATCGAGGCAGTTGTAGGCGATGTTGAGTCTTCCGCCGGCAAACCACTTCGCGAAAGGATGCTTCCAGACGAGCGCCTTTTTCCACGGTTTGAACCAGTCAAGTGTGCGGGCCTGCTCTTCCCAGAACTTCACCGGGTTTTTGGCGGCTTTTTTCTGCAATGCCGCGAGCTTGGTCGCCGAGCCGATGATCGCGTTTTTCGCGAAGGCGGCGGACGGTTTGAACTTTCTCTTCTCTTTTAAAACGGAATCGATGGATTCTGACATGTCCGGAGGATGAAACGGGCTCTTGGCGTAGTCAAGTATCCTTTGCTGCACCGCTTTGCCGTTAGTTAGCAGCCACCTTTTTTTTTACCGGCGCTGGGCTGGCGATAGTCTCACGGGACGGGCTGAGGCTGGCTCTTCGTCCGAGGAAGATTCCGCCGCCTCGGCAGGCTCGGTGGAAGCGGCTTCGCAGCTCGCGATTCGGCGGCTGATACCCGTGACGGTGTCACGAAGATTCTGGTGCAGCATGCGCAACAGGTTATCCGTAACGAAGCGGCGCGGAGAAACCGCTTTTTTCCAGGCGACGATGCTCTGAACCTCGACCCGATGGGTTTCAGCCTGCGGCTTTCCGCCGCACTCTTCGGTGATGCTGTATTTTTTGCGGATCGTCTGCTCCAAAACCTTGTGTCCCGCGATGCGCCTGGTTTTAAAGACCACGGCGTCATCTTTGGCGATGGGGGCGTTTGCATCCGCCTCAACGACGTTGAAAACGAGACGGTACGGGGTTTGATCTGAAACCGTCATCTTCGCCTTGGCGCCGTTTGCGTAGGTGAACGTTGCCGTCTCGCATCCGGCCTGTTCGACACGAGGAAACTCCTTTGCGTATTCTTCTTTGGAATAGGTGCGGTTTTCGTAGAAGTTTTTCAGCGTCTGGTTCTCGAATTTCGCCGAAATCGGCGTGTCGCGGATGTAGATGTCGGCGATGTGCTTCCAGATCACGGGTTGCGTCTGGATTTCGCCCAGGATCGCCCCGAAATCGGGACAAGGCGGCAAAGGCTTTTTGAGACCCGGATCGGCGTTCGCCTGATTCAAGAGTGTTCCAAGAAGAAGCAGGTAAGATAGACGGTGGCTCCGCATGTCTTCTTCTTCGGTATCCGCATCGGAAACTTGAGTAATATGTTTCGCAAAATTCAAGTTTTCGGAAATAAATTCCGATGGGATTCTGAATGGTTATCCTTCGGACGCTAAAGCGATTCTGGATCGGGTGCGCGCTCGCGGTTTGGTGGGCGGCGGGATTTGTCAGCGCGGCTGAGGTCGCGGCACCGCCGGTTCCTGAGAATCTTTTGCTGGTGGAGCTTCATTTGTCTGAAAAAGGCGATCACTCGCCGCTGACCCGGCTTTTCGGCGATCCCAAAACCGGGCGGGTTTGGGAAGTGCAAGCGCGGCCGGATGGAAGAGTCGTGGGCTTTTTCGAACGCAAACCGTGGAAAACCAAGTCCAAGGGAAAGACCTTTGAGGCGTTGAGGGCACAGAAGCCCGCGGGCTGGGATCCGAAAATCGTCAAGGTGCCTGCCAAAAAAGGAGCGCACAAGTGAGACTCTGGCGCACGCTTGTTACATTGTCGCTATTGTCGGCGGTGGTGGGGGCGGACGCGTTTTCCAGACAAAGCAATGTGACGGAATGTTGCGCGCCGCCGGCGGGCCTTGCCGAGGAGGAGAAAAACGTCGCGGAGCTTTCGAAGGTGGCCGGCGAATGCCCGACCGCGGACGAAGCGGGACTGGC
>JACPKS010000077.1 GCA_016186905.1 Deltaproteobacteria bacterium | reverse complement strand
GGTGGAAATCACGGTCACGCTTCGAAAGGATTTCACGTATCTGATCAAGGTCACAGGAAAAGCGGCGCGGGAGCGGCGAGTGGCGGCGGCTTCCGGCGCGTGGAACCACGACGCGCTCGCCAGCGAACTCGCCTCCCTCAAAAACACCTGGCCCGCGGTGACGAGTGTCGCGCTCCTTGCCGAAAACGGCGTTACCTACAAGTCAATCATCGAATCGATGGATCGCATCCGCAAACAGCTTCCTCAGGTTCTTTTGGGGGAGCTTTAGGAGAGGTTATGAAAACGTTTTTCAGCCGGAGAAAAAAACGTGATCTTCAACACGACGAGGTGAGTCTTCAGATCACTTCCATGGCGGATATTTTCACCATCCTGCTGGTTTTTTTGCTCAAAGGTTACGCTTCCGGCGCTTTGCTGATCACGCCGTCATCGGGCGTTCGGATTCCGGCCGCCGAAGGCGCGACATTCAATGAAGAGGCGCTTCAAGTCGAGATCTCGGGTACTGCCGTTCAGGTCGGGGGCCGGCCGGTCGCCGAACTTCGCGATTTCGCGCTTGCCGGCGACGGCGCGGCGCTCTTAGACGCCTTCAAGCGGGAGCGCAGCCGCAGGAACCTGATCGCGAAATCCAACGACCAGGTCAAAGACGACGGAAAGATCATCGTGGTCGCCGACGAGCGCGCGCCGTATTCCACGGTCAAATTGGTCTTGAGATCGGCCGCGATCCACGGATTCTCGGATCTTCGGCTGGCGGTTCTAAAGGAGTAAGTCATGTTCGTTCGTAACAGGCGTCGTTTACGGCACGAACGCGCGCGCTGCGGGTTTCATCGAAAGCAGCCCGTCTGAAAGGCACGCGCGCAACGTCGACCGGGCCGCCCTCTCCGCGCAGGAGAAATCGATCGCGGCCCTCTCGCATCAGCTTCGCAGACGCAGGGGAACGGCCGAGGAACCTGTTTTTCTCTCGCGGCTGGCCGAACTTCTGGTTCAAAAATACGCCATCGTGTTTCGCATCTCGCACGCGAGCGGCTCGGCATCCGGTTACCGAAAATCCGTCGAAGAGGCCATCCGCGCTCTCAGCGAACTGATCGCGCGGTTTCCGAACTCGACCGAAATTCCACGGGCTCTTTTCGCGCGCGCCAAAAGTTTCACTGAAATCGGCAGGAATCACGAAGCCAAACGCGATTATCTGACGCTCATCCGGAACCACCCGTCTTTTGAGATGCTGGACTCGGCCCGAATGGCCGTGGCCGGGATCGACATCGCCGCGAACGATCATGCCGCCGCGATCGCGCAGCTCCGCGAAGTCGAGAAAAATCCCGAAAGCGCGCACTACCCGTTCGCGCTCCATAAGCTCGCCTGGTCTTATCTCAACCTGAAGGCCGTTTCCGAGGCGGTTCGCTATCTCGAAAAACATATCCGGTACTACGCCGCCGCCGAACAAAGCGACGGGCGCGCGGACGAGGCCGACGCGGTCAGCGCGGGTCTCGCCGAAAACAGCTTAAGCGACCTTGCGCTCTTTTATCTCGAAGGATTTGAGGCAAGTCCCGGCGACTTCCCGATCTCTCGCGCCCTTCCGTATTTTCGTTCGATCGCGGAAGGGCCGCGATTCGGAAAACTTCTTGCGAGCTTCGCGAAGCTTCTCGGCGCGCACAACCACTATCACGAGCTCGTGGCATGGAAGAGCGCGGTGCTTGAGGATTTCCCGGAACTTCCGGAGGCAAGCGAGATCACGCTTCTTGTTTTCGACTACCAGTTCGCGCACCGCGATTTCGCATCGCTTGCCTCGACAACCAGCGACCTCGTTTCCCAGTACGCGAATAGAGACGCCAAAGCGAAAGAATCCATTCGCGAAGCGTTGATCCGCGCCGCCAAGGAACTCCAGGAGCTCGTTCTTAAGAACAAGAGCGCGGACGAGGTGCAAAGTCTGGCCGGTCCGCTGTCGAAGCTCTACAACGCCGTCGTCGAAGTGCTGGGCGAACACGATCCGCGCGGCGCTCAGGCCCGGCTGAACCTCGCCGAGACCCTTTTTCAAGTGAAGGACTTCGCCGCCGCGACCGCATACTACCGATGGATCGTCGCGAACGTGCATTCCGACACGAAAGAAATCAACCTCGAGAAGATCAGTCTCGAGGCGATCGCGAGCCGATATGAGGAGCTCAAAGGCCGAGGCGCGATTCCTGGCGCGCTTGAAGCGAAGGCGATTCCGGGAGAATCGCAGCCCGCGCTTTCAAAGGAGTCGCCTCTTTCGGAATGGGTCGCCTGGATCGACACGCACGAACATACGTTCGCGGGCGATCGCACGGCGCCTTCGGCCGAATTCCAGGCCGAATTCGAAAATTTCCAATTCGAAGCCGCTCGCGCCCTGTATGCCGCGGGACTTACCCAAACCGCCCTCGAACGGATGCGCCGCCTCGCCTTCGAACGGCCGAACTCCAGGAACGCCGTCGCCTCGATCAGCCTGATTCTCGATTCGTACGTCAAAAGCCGGGATTGGGACAGGGCGCATGATCTTACCCGCGCCATCGCCGAGGTTAAAGAATGGGAGCCGCTGCCGCTTGCCGCGAAAGCGTTCGAAATCGGCGCCGATACCTCTTACAAGATCGCCGAGGGCTCATCGCGCGAAGACGCGACGGAAGCCGAGCTCCGCGCGACACTGAAAAGCGCCGACGCTTGCGCGAAACGCTACGCGAGAAGCGCGCGTCACGTCGATTGCCTCGTTCTCGCCGGAAAGACCGCTCTCCTGTTGAAAGATGTTCCAAAGGCGAACGCGTATTTCACGAAGGTCATCGAAGACAGGCAAACCGCGCCCCATCACCTGAGCGCGTGCGTGCTTTTGCGCGCCTCGATCAAAGAAGACGAAGGCCGCATCGTGGAAGCCCTCGAAGACCTGCAACTTTATCTCGGAAGCGCGGAAGCGTCGAAAGACAAACCAAAAGACGAAATCGTGAAAAAGATCCTGCATCTCGCGTGGCTCTCGGGCGACGCGCCGGTTTTGAAAGCCGCGCTTGAGAAAAACTCCGCGCGCGCGCAAGCGCTCAAAGACGACTTCGATCGCGGCGCCGCGTTTCTCGCGCTTAAAGAGCCCGTCAGCGAAGAAGCGGCCTCGCGATATTTCAAAAAGGCCTATACCGGATCGTCCGGCTGCAAGTCGATCTGGGCCTTGGCCGCGCTTTCGGCGACGCGAAAACTTCCTTTTCAGGACCGCCTGGTCTTGATTCAGAGAATCGGCGCCCACTGGAACGATCTCGACCCGGCCGACCAGCTCGCCCTGGTCGCCGAGCTTCATCAGACCATTCCCAGGATCGTGCTCGAAAACCGCAAGATGCTGGGCGCGATCGCGAGGGTCGCGGCCGATCAGTCCTCCATCGAGCGGCGGCTGCGCTTAATCAAGGAAGTCGAGCAAGCTGTCGCCAAAGTTCTGGCGCTCCCCTGGGCCGCGCTCAAGGCCGCCATTCTTGATGAACACGCTGAAGCTTATCTCGATTTTACGCGGTCGCTTAAGGCGCTGAAAGTTTCGGACAGTTTGCCTCCCGAGGAACTCAAGGCGTACAACGAGCTTTTGGCCACGCTCATCCGCCCCCTGAACGAAAAAGCCGCTGAGCTGCAGCGGCATTCGCTTGAGCTGGCGCTGGAATCCGGACCCGCGCCCGAAGCGCTTCGGGCTCTGCTTGAAAAAGAGCCGTTTCGGCCTTCCGAGCACGGCAAGTATCTCGCGCTCTGGAGGAACGCGCTCAAGCAGCGGAACTTCCCGCTGCTTTTTGAGCTCGCAGTACAGGCCGAGGCGAAATTCAAATTCTCAAAAGAAGCGGTTCGCATCGTAAAGGCGCTCTCGCTCTACTTCGCCGGGGCGAAAGCCGAAGGCCTTGCCGTGCTTCGCGAAAACCAAATGCTCGGCGCGAGGAGTACGCCATGAAACACGCCGCGCGAATCCTCCTCTTCGCCTTAAGTCTCTTGTACGCGTGGGAGCTTGCGCACGCCGGCGAAGGCGCGCGCCCCAAAAGCCGAAAAGTCATCGACTTCGAAGGCGACGTCGTCGAGGGCATCAACCGGCAGCCGCTGGGTTCGTTCAACCAGATCTCCGAGCTCGATGGCCGGCGCCGAAAAGCGCGTCTTTATCGCAAGCGAAAAACGTTCAAGAGCGAGGACCTGGCCTTGATTCGCGAGCTGAGGATGCGCTGATGAAAACCCAATCTCTTTTGATTTCATATTTCCCCAACGCAAACGCCCCCAGGCCGCTCGAACGGCGCTGGAACGGTAAAACTCCGGCGTACTTCGGGCGGCCGCTCCGTTGGGCGCTCGAAAAAGACTCCGAGGGAATTCTTCTGCGCGATCTTTCGGCCCCGCGCAACCGGACCTACCCCGTTCTTGAAAAGAAATTCGGGCGAGCGAGCGGCGCGGCCATCAGCTTTGAAGCCGGCACGCGCGAAAAATTCGTCATTCGCGCGTTAAAAACATTGGAGCCGGCCTACGCATCCGCCGGGCGCCCTTCATCGGATAGCACCGTCATGCAGTGTTACGTCTGTCGAGGTACCCGGATCGTTGGCGAAATGACGCTGCCGCCCCTTCCTCATGCATTTTCGGATCCCATGACCGGAGAGCAGGCGTTCACTCTCTCGCATGTGCCCGCTTCGGGAGAAATCATCGAGTCCGGCGAGCACCAATGGCGTTTTGTGAGCGTCACGCTTCAGGCGCTTCCGGCCGGAGCCCTCCCGCCGTCGGAAGACGCAGTTCGATTCCGTCAGTCGCTTCGTCAGGCGGGCGCGGCGCTCCTAGCGCTTCTTCTCGTGTCGGCCATCTGGCCGAAGCTTTCGTCGCCGAAGCCCGACGAACTGATTCCCCAACAGTATGCGAAACTCATTCTTAAAAAACCGTCAGCCGCTTCCTCGGCGTCTCCTAGGGGCTCGTCCGGCCCGGCCCCCACGCGCGCCAAAGATACGGCGGTTGCCCGGGCCTTTCGCGGCAAGAACTTCCAGCGCTCGCTTCAAAATCTTTTGCGCGGCGACTTAGGCAAATTCGCGATCGCCCCTTCGGGAAAAGCCGCCGGCGCGCTCTTCGCTTCGGGTAAGCCGGGCGCACAAACGACGGGGGCCCTGCGCGGAATCGCCAACGCGATTCTCGGCGCCGAAAACGTCGCGGTGGCCTCAATGGGCGGCGCAACGGGATACGGAACTTCGGGAAACTCCGCCGTCGCGGGCCAAGGCCACTCGTTCATCGCGCTCGATACCAAACTCGCAAGCGTCGACGAAGGCTTGACGAAAGAGGAAGTCGCCCGCGTCATCCACGCTCACATGAACGAGATCCGGTATTGTTACGAATCGGCCATTCTGCGGAATTCCAATCTTGAGGGGAAATTGCTTCTCGACTTCAAAATCGGCGCGGCCGGCGACGTCAAGAAAGCCGAGGAACGGGAATCGAGCTTCGCCGATCGCGGCGTGAGCGGCTGCGTGATCCGGCGGCTGCTGGCGTGGAGGTTTCCGCATCCGCGCGGCGGCGTCACGGTTTCGATCTCGTATCCGTTCCTCTTTAAGACGCTCAAAAGGTGAGTTTATGAAGTGGATGATCGCGACTCTTTGTTTCTTTCTGGTCTTCCGGGCGCTGGCCGTATACGCCGCAGTACACGCCGCGACAGCGGCGCAGTTTAAAATGAGTCACGCGTGCAAATCAGACGAGTCCTGGATACTCGCGAATAACGTCTCCAAATCCTGGGCCGAGGAATTCAATAATTTTCTGGCAGGAAAAACATCCCCCTTCCGCGGTTTCGCCGAAGCGCTTGCGATGCGTCGCTTGAGCACAAGCGGCGGAAGCACTGCTGAAAAAATATTTTCGGAATACTGGATCTCCCGCGCTCTCTTTCAAATGAAGCAGTATGCGCTAGCCCACCAGGGCTTCTCGGCTCTGGCAAAGCCGCGGGAGGATTCCAAAACGGGCGCGATCGAGGGCGCCGCGATCCAGTGCCTTGCCGAAATCCAGAAACTCCACCCCTCGCTTGAAATGCCAAAAACGTTTGCGCTGGATTCGCTGCGGAACAACCCCGATGCCGGTGACGCGATTCTCCTGCACTTCTTGAATCGAATGGCTTCGGGAGCGGCCCCGCTGGAATCGGAGGCCGTCCTCCAGGCTTTGCCCCGGCACTCCTCCCACTACTGGCTCGCCAAGGGGATTCTCGAGTCGCGAAGACATGATTACGCGGCGGCGGCCGAGTCGCTCGACAAGTTTTTCGGCGCGAAAACGCGTTCCGGCTTCCTGTCGCGCTTTGAGGATGCCGCGCACCTGCTTGCGGGACGGGCGAACTACTCGGCTGCGCGGTTCGACGCGGCCGCCGCGAATTTCCATTCCGTCAGCAAGCGCTCCAACGACCTCGCGGATGCGATGAGCGCACTGTCTTGGTCGCACCTCATGGCGGCGCGCTTCGAAGAGGCCGTCGGAGCGGCGATCCATCTTCGCGCGGGCGGGCTGAAGAACACGTTTACCCCCGAAGCCTCGATGGTCGCGGCGATGGCGCTGGGCGAGCTCTGTCAGTATCCGGCCTCGCTTGAGGCGCTGCGGTCTTTTCGGGTTCGTTACGCACCGGCGTATCTCTGGCTCAAAAGCTGGTCTGCCGGGCCGAGGACGTCGCTTTATCCGATGCTTGTGGGGTTTCTCAAGGGCGTTTCCGGCGTTCCGCCTCAGATCGCGGGGGAATGGGCGCGCACGCCGCACTTCCTCGCGCGGCAAGAAGAGCTGAACGCGCTCGTGAATTTCGACGTAGCCGCCTCGGCACTGTCGCGCGCCGCCTCGGGCGAGCAGCGCCAGGCGAGAAGCGTGCTCATCGCCGGTCTGCGCGACTTCATCCGGCGCTACAAGAGCGCGAAGGCGGCGAAAAAAACCGGCGAAAGGTTTTCCGCGTCGATTCTCGCGGAATTCGAACGCCTGAAATCCGGCCTTACCCACTACCGGCGCTTCGCCGAAGCCGGCGGCGCCTGGAAGCGCGTCATCGCGAAATACCGCGCTAAAATCCCGGCTCGCCGCGCCCAGCTCGCCGCGGATATCGAAGCCGAGCTCTCGCGGCGAAACGCGACCATGCTCGCGCTTCTTGAGGAAGTCTCGGAAAACAATCAGCTGATCGAAACCGAGATTTTCAACGGCGCAAGCGAGGATCTCATCTGGAAGAACGCTCACCCCGATTTCGCGAACGTCACCGAAGGGCTGGGCAAGAACGATCGCGCGCCCGCCGCGACGTGGAATTGGGGAAAGACCAGGGCCGCGACGATCGACGACGACGAGCTTTGGGAAGACGAGCTGGGTTTCGCCAAGGCGGACGTGACCGACAACTGCGCGAACAAGGATAAATATCTGAAAATAAAAATGAGGAGTGCAAGGCGATGAACACGAAAGTCGAAGCGAAAACCGTTTATCTCGCCAAGTCCGGGGAAATCTTCGGCCCGTTCCCGGAAACCGAAATCGAAGCGCTGCGCGCGGAGGGCTCCCTTCGCCGCTACACGTGGATCTGGTCCGGAAAATGGGTGCCGCTCGACCCGGCTCCCGAGCTGGACCCCGAAAAACACTCCGCGCCCATCGCGGATGCGGGATTTTCCGCCGTCTGCCACGACTTTCGGAACGCCACTCGTGGAACGCTCGAAGCGGTGAGCGCGCGCGGATGCGAGCTCTGGAACGCCGAGGAGCCGATGCCCACCCGCTTCCGCAAGAACAGCCGGCTTCAGGTGAACGTGCTGAACCGGAAAACCGGAAAGGCCGTGAACGTCGAAGCGGTTTTCGTGGGATTGCGCCGGGCGGCGCGCGGATGGCGCTATATCTTGGAGTGGGAGATTTTTCCTCAAATGATCCGGGAGTAATACACGCGAGCAGCACACGCGCGCAGCACGCGCGAGCGAATGCGAGCGTTAGAATAAAAATTTGTATTCTGGGTACGCTTTCTTCGCCTCAAACAGCAGATTGTCCGCCTGCGTTTTTGAACCGTTTTCAATGAGCTTCTGAATTGTGATTTCAAAAACCAGAGGGTCATGCATTTTCTTCTCAAGATACTTCAATCCAGCCGTGGCCACCGATCGGGCCGGCTCGATTTTCGCGCGCACCGCCAAATCGCAGGCCGCGAACGCTCCCGTGTCGCGGTCGTCCGCGGAAAACCGTTTCAAAACCGTCTCGGCTTCCTCGATCTCGCCGTGCGCGGCGAGAATCAGAACGATCTCTTTCAGGATATTCGGAAGCGCGCCGCTCGAGACGGCGGCCTTCCGCAAAAAATCGAGCCCGCGGAGCCGATCCTGCCGCTCGAAAAAATGCTTTCCCGCGACAGTGACCGCCGCGCACATCTGCAGCGTCAATTCATTTTCGCGCGCGGGAAGGTTGCAGAAGGCCTCGTAATAATCGAGCAGATCCTCGAACTCCCTCAACGCCACCGTAAGCCTCAAGATCTGGTAGAGGCGCTTGGGATTGCTCGGAAAATACGTCGCGATCTTTCTCACGACGACATACGCCTCGGCGTCACGCCCCTGCGACATCAGCAGGTCGAACAAACCCACGAGACACTTATAGTGGATTTTGTTGAATTCCAGCCCGTGCCGAAAATCCTCCTCGGCCGAACCGAGCGCCTTGCGCATCCACCCGAGCTGTCCCTTGTAAAAATACGCGAGCGACGGCTTCGGGTTCAGCGCCAAGGCCTCGTCGAAGCGGATCTCGGCGGTATCGAGATCGCCCTTGAAAAGAGCCTTTTTTCCTTCCTCGATCGCCTTCACGTAATCCGACGGATGCACCTTGCTCATGACGGCCTTCACGAGCGAGCTGCGCAAGCCCTTCAGGGTGAACGGCTTGATGATGTACGAATCGACCTCCTCTTCGGCCGCCTGGGCGATCGCGGTCTGCGAGGTGTTTCCCGTGATGATGATGAACAAAGTGTCTTTCGCGTTCGGGTTGCTCTCGCGCTGCAAGTTGATCAAGAGAAGCCCGGATTGCGCGCCCAAATTGAAATCGGTCACGACGATCTGCGGGCACAGGCGCGCGATCTGATCCTGCGCCTCGAGAAACGACGTGGCCGAGTGGATGAAGTCGCCGCGAGCGCCGAGATCGCTGAATGATTTGCCGAGCATCGCGCGCGTGGTCGGGCTCGTGTCGACGATGAGGATGTTGCGCTTCTTGATGTGCTTCTGAAACTCGAGGACGTCTTTTTTCGACGCTTCCCTTTTCGACGTTTCGCCAGCCATCCCTTATTCAGTGCCCTTGATCTTATCCAGATACTTGTTCACTTCTTCCTGTTTTCGCGAATAGAGGGCGTAAAGCCGGTTCCAGTTTTCGACATCGCCCTTTTGCGGGCTTAAGTGCGCGAGATAAATCAATCCGCCGTTTTGTTTTTTCTCCTCGAAAAAACTGATTTTGCATTTGGACGAAAACTCCATCAAGGCTTTCGAGCGCGTCTGATCGGAAAAAACCCGGACGTCGATGCGGATGCCGTGGCCGAGCGAACCGAACCGCAACGTTGAGCCCATCACGATGTGGTCCTCGTTGAACTCAAGAAGCTCAAGCGCCTTCGACGTGCCGATGGTGAGCGGCTCGCGCAAGCCGGCCGTTCGCTCGCCCGCCGGAGTCATATCGGTCGCGGCGGTGAGATTCACGATGGCAAGCTCGATCGTGATCGTGCCGAAGTCTTTTCTGTTGAAGATCCTCTGGGCGATGCCCTTGTTCTGTCCCACTTCAAGTCCCGAACATGTACGTCAGCCCCAAGGTCACGACGTCGGTCATGTTGACGCGCTTGCCGGCTGACTTTCCGAAATTTCCGCCGGGCGCTTTTCCGAGGATGTCTTCCTCGTAACGCATGAGCCGGTAATCGAGCGCGACCGAAACGTGCTTATCGAGGTGAATCTGCTGGCCGAGCCCCACGAACGGCGTAACGTACGTGCCGGATTCGGTCTCGGTGCGGCCAAGGCCTCCGCGCAGGTGCAGGTCGAAGTAGATGATCATTTTTCCGAGCAGCGAGAGCTTTCCGTACAGAAAGTCGCCGCTCGCCTGCAGCCCGTAAAAAAGTTTTGGCTTGTTCGTGTTGGCGGTAAACCCCGAGCTGCTTTCAAACGTCGTGAGCGCCGCCGAGCTTGACGCGACGTCTTTCCATCCGATCGCGTGAAGCGCGAAGTACGGGCTGAAATAATATCCGGCC
This sequence comes from Deltaproteobacteria bacterium, assembly GCA_016186905.1. Classification (GTDB taxonomy): domain Bacteria; phylum Bdellovibrionota; class UBA1018; order UBA1018; family UBA923; genus JACPKS01. The sequence goes on along the minus strand of JACPKS010000077.1, from coordinate 33,454 downwards.
GAGGCGCCGAAGTTTTTCACCGAAAGAAAGGGATCGCTGCTGACGAAGCCGCCGAGGAAGCCGACCTCCCATTTCCCGGCGTTGGAATAAAGCCGGTTCTGCACGACGCCGAGCTCGGTTTCGTTGCCTTTGGCCCAATACTTTTCTTTGATCTTTTCGACTTCGACGGACTCACCCTGGGGCACCGGCTGTTGCGCATGGGCAAGCGAAGCAAGCCCGAAATAAATGCAAAGGAATAAGAAAACCGTGCGTTTCATCTAGGGTGATTCTACACCCGCCTTCCCGCATACTTGAATCAAAATTTGTAAAGCACACCCACCTTGAACTCCATGCCGCTTTTCCGCGAATCAGCGACGTTTGGACTGGTCGAAGGGCTCGAGACACCGGCGGGAACACGATCCTGCGAAACCTTGTACACGACGTATTCGGCGCGGCCGAACGCCGTGAGGCTCTTGGTAAGACGCGCGCTCACCTGCGCGTACACGGAAGAATACTTGGCGCGCTGAAAATATTCGTCGGTCTGATAGATATCATCGCATATCGTTTCGCTGCTCGTGCTGACGTAGTATTCACAAGAGCAGTGTTCGTATCCGTAATCGTCGTAGTAACAGACGTAGGAATCGCAGTACCCGCCGGTGCTATGGGTGTGACACGAATCTCTTCCCGTATCGTAAGTATTGGAAGCGATCAGTTTTTTCATGACCTGCACTTCGGCTCCGAAAGAAACTTGAAAACGGTCCCGGATCTTAAAGCCGATCTCGGCGGAGGCTGCTCCACCGCGGTACCCTTCGAATCCAGCGGAGTCGCTAAGCCTCGTCGTGGCGCCATAAAGCGCGAAGTCGATCGCGGCATTCGCGTATACCGTGAGTTCTTCGGCAGGCTTGATGGCGGCTCCACCCGAAATGCCGACGACGCTCATTCGCATGAACTGCCCCATGTCGAGCGCGAGATCGCGTTTGACGTTAAGTCTTAAAAGGCTTGCCTCGATAAAGACGTTCGCGTCGCCCTGATGTACGAGTTTTCCATCGACGGTATTCGAGTCGAAGTATCCATAGCCCAAAGTATCGAGCTTGATATCGAGATAGCTCAGGGTTTTTCCGTCGCTTCCCACCATCGATTTGATCGACGCGATAATGAAGTAGTTCCCGCCGTAATCGGAAATCTTGAGCGACCCGTCGACCGCGATCAAGACCTGCACGGCTTTTTCGTCTTGCGCAAGGGCCGCGGTTCCGATCGTGATCATGCTTTCGTCGGGACTTTTATCGGGATCGCCGCCGGCGAACGCGGGATTGACGAGAGCGAACAAGACGAAGAGCGAAGCGATAAGTTTCTGCACGGGAACTCCTTATTAAAATTTGTCGATTCCGCGCTGGCAGATGAGCAATCGCCGTGCCAGCTAAAAAGCCGGTATATCAGGCGCCGCACGAATTAATGCAGCGCAAGGTGCGCTTAGTCGCAGGTTTAATGGAAATAATTCATGAAAAAACCAACTGGGACGCGCGATCCTTAGTTGGATTCGAGAACGCGGGCCCTGGATTCTTTCTTGGTTCTGCCCGAAGCGGTTGCCGTATCCGCGGGTTTGTCGGGCATGGCGGTGTCGCTAATTTTGGGATTCACGAATTTCTCGGGTGCCATGAGCGAAAGCAGCTTGTTCGGATCGTTGTGATACGATTTCGTCTCGTCCTCATCCAGAACCTTGCAAGTCACGATCGTTTCAGGCATCCCATTCACGCTGAACTGGAATTTCACCTGGTCTCCGACGTTCGCGATCACCGCGAGCCCATGCGCTCCGCCGGTCAGCTCGCCGTCTTTGGAATCGATCGGCGCGTAACCCGGCGGCGAGTTTTTCTGAAACCGCAGTTTTGCGAATCCCTTCGGCAGGATCGTGATTTTTATTTTTGTTTTGTCGGAACCCATCTCGGTGCCGCGGTGAAAAAGGATGCGGTAGTTTTCTTGGTCGGCCTCCAAAGACCGGCTCGCGCCCGGACTCAGGGGTTTTGTGTTGAACCAGGCCCTGGACTGGGTCGACTGCCCGTCGTTGTTCGCGGCGCACAGAACATTGCCAAGCACCGTGTCGCTGGTCTGCGAGAGCGCACTTGCCGGCGATAAGAAAGCCGAAGCGATAATGAGCATTAAGGTCTTCATGCCTTGATTCTATTACAATTCAGTCGTTCTCAAGGAGGAAAAAAATGGCGGAGTGACTCGCACAGAATAATTCCGCATACTTGTATCCGCAAGTATTTCACAGCCCAGGAAAAGTTCAAGATCAGGCACTCTGGCGTGCGCCCCGTCTTAACCTATTCCACGGCCTATTCCACGGCAAGATCGTACAACCGTCGATACGCCTCGAAATCCTTATCCGCGGTCAGCAGGGGAACTTGATTCAGAATCGCCGTCAACGCGATCGTCAGGTCCGAAAGATAGGGCTTGTACCCTTCGCTTCGCAGCCGATACCCCATTTCCGCGCCCTGAAGATGCCAGTTTTGTGGAAGTCTCAGGAACGGAATCCCGGAAAAACGCTCTCGATAATTTCGAAACTGCCGCGGCGAAGCGGCTCCGATACAGATCTCATAGAAAATCGTCTCGCAGATCGCCGCATCCCCCGACTCCAGGAGGGATTCAAGCAAGCCGACGCGTGGCGTTTCCTTTCCTCTGAGGAAATCAATCCAGACCGAAGTATCTACAAGGTGCATCTTACCTCTTCATGCGCAAGGGTTTGTGATGGTAATCCGATTTGAGCGTTCCCCTGAGCTCAAGAACGCGCCGGCTTTTGCGGCGTTGGATGAACTCCTCAAGCGCGAGGATAACCGCCTGTGTTTTCGTTTTGACGCCAGCCGTTTTCTTCGCTTCCGCGATCAATTTTTCAGGAATGACGAAGGTTAGATGCCGAATGAATTTCCACCATTATTACCCTGCAATGATGAGTGAGTTCCGTCAGAGTCCGGTCGAGCGCTCTGGCGGCCTGAAGGGGTCCAGTAGCGCCTCCTGTTCGAGCTTCTTGCCCGACCTCATCATCTCGTCGATGAGAGAGCACAAAGCATGCTCCGGAGAAAGCTCGCCTCGAATCCTCAAGAGCCGGGCAATTTCACCGCCCGCCAGCTCTCGGCAGCTGCGATCGAGCTCGCGCAGCCTCTCGGGCTCCATTCCGAGCGGCGCGATCGCGATCCCGAGCTCGCGCTCCAGATAGAGAAAAATATCGATCCCGCCGCAGTCCAGGTCGCCCCAATGATGGAACGGCAATCCCCTTTCGCGAAGCGCCCGCAGCAATCGCAGCTTCTGCTTCGAAGGGAAACCGCCCAAATAGAGCGTCAGCCAGTCCGGCTTCGCTCCTGAGCGCGCGAACGCGTGGAAAGACTCCTCGTTCTCGATCGTCAGGATCGCGCGAGCGTCCGAAACGTCCAGAACGAATTCCGCCAGCATCTCCTCGGGTACCGCCAGGAAGGGCTTCCATTGATCCCCATCAATCTTCAGCGCGCTTTTCGGGAACTCGATGCGCGCCGGTCCGCTCATCAAAACGATTCCTGCTTTCAAATCGATCCCGAAATGCGACAAGACCGCGGCCTCGTCCGGATCTTCGGTCTGATGCTGACCCAAAGCATGCGCCGCGAGAATCCGGCAGATTCTGGGTTTCAGGGAAAGGAGCCTCTTGCTGTCGCTGAAATGCGCGACCGAGAACTGACGCCAGGTGAGGCGTTCGCGATTGGCCGCGAGCCGCTCTACGGCCAAGTAGATCAAGCGGTACTCATCGAGCTGCTCTTTCCTTGTCTCAGCCGAGGGTGGACGACTCACCTTCCATCTCTCGCGCTCCGTGCCCAGGAAAGCACGAAGCCAGGATGGGGCGCCCCCCTGCAAACACTTCGCGATCGCCGCATCCAGAGAACGGGCGAACTCGTCGGCAGTCATTCGGCCCAAAGCCCCTGCGATCTCTGTCGCTTGATCGACGTTGAGCCTGGTGCGAATCAGCCGGTGCGAATCAGCGCCCCGCCCCCAGTCGAGACTGATCCAGCCCAGCGCCTCAACGGCACGGATCTCCTCTTCCCACTGCCGGACGCGCACGGGCTCGGAGTCGGCGAAGTACTCCGGAAAGCGCTCCGCCGTCATCGTGATCGACGGTCTTCTGCCCGAGGAGGCTGCCTCAAACCGGTTGAGCAGCAGGTTGAGCAGCCGCCTTTGGCGCGGCGTAATCATTCTCATGCTCGAACTCCTGATGGAAATCCGCCACGAAGGCGCGGCCCGTGCGCGGGTCCTTCGCCACGATGAAACAGGACTCCACGTACGGGATGATGAACTCGGCGCGTTCCTTGGGAGTCGCCATGATCAGCTGAAGCCCGAGCTTGCGCGTGAACGCCAACGTCGCCTTGAGGCGATCTTCGTCCATCTTGTTGAAGGCCTCGTCAAGGATCACCAATCCGATGGTTCCTCGCTGCTTGGCGACCTGCTCGGGAGTCAGGCGATAAAGGCGATAGAGCGACGCCAGGACCGCGATGTAATATGGCGCCTGCGTCTCTCCGCCCGACTTCCAGCGGTTGACCTGGCTGAACATCGAGCTCGTGCCGTCGGAATGCAGGATCTTGAGGTCGTATTCGTAGTACTCGCGGTAATCGGAGTACTGCCTGAGCTCCTCTTCCACCTGCGAGCTCGATCCGCTCACGAGGCTCGTGAAGAGCGCCTCGAGCGCACCGCCGTCCCGGAAACGCTCGCGCCAGTTCGTTTCGAAAAGCGGCTGGCGCTCGTACTGTGCCGCCTCGCGGATCAGCTTTTCGAAAGACTCGAACTCGCGCTTGATCCGGTAAGTGAACTGATACTGGTCATAGCCGAAATGGAAGCCGCGCAAAGTGCGATTGATCTGATCGAACTGATCCGGGATCAGATCCAGGTTTTCGCGCAGCTTGTGCACGATATCCTCCATCAGTTGCTGGAGCGCGCTCTCCTTGGCGCTTTCGATCTTCCGGCGATACTCCGGGAGATGGCTGTTCTTCCAAGCCTCGAGCTCCTCGAGATAAGGGGCAAACTCCTCGCCCAAGACGGGTGCTGAGAACCCAAAGACGTTGTTGTACTCGGCGCGCTGGAGTGTCAGGTCCTGAAGAAGATTGGTGGCCTGCGTTTCCCGATTCTTGCGCTGCGATGCATAGACTTCGACGATCTTTTCGGGAGCGCGCCCGTCCTTGAGCTGCTCTTGGTAGCGCCCTTCGAGCTCCGCGACGTAGGTTTGCATCAACTCACCCGCGATCTCGGCGGCGATCTGCGCGAACTCAAGGTCGCGCGCCCGTTTCGCCTCTTGCAGGAGCTCCTCGGCTTGCTTGGCTCGCTCCTGCGCCTGGCCGATTTCCCGGTTAGCGGCATCCAGAGCCGCTTGAGCCGCCTGTTTTTCGCGGGACAGATCGGCGAGCCGGGTCTCCAGTACTGCGATCTCCGTGGCATCGATGCTTTCGAAATGCTTCGCCAAGCGAAGGTGATCCGCTTCGAGCTCCGCTAGCCGGGTCCGCAGCGCGGGAATGCCAGCCACCATCGAAGCCGATTGCGCCGCTTTGGCCGAAAGCTCAGTACAGCGCTGCCATCGCGCCACAGCGGCTGCGGCGAGCTTAAATGCCTCGAATGCGGCCGTGATCTCCTGCTCCGTGCGTTCCTTGAGCCTCGCATGCCCCCGGGCGCCGATGTGCCAGGCCTCATAGACATGAAAAGGGGTCTGCCGGGCCGCGTGGTTCTGGTATACCATGCAGGTCGGCGTGATCGCGCGTGAATGCTGCCGCAGCTCTTTCTCGGATTCGCAGCGCATGACGTCGCCCATCAGGAAGTCGGCGTAAGCCTTCGCGTGATGATTCGGGCTGGATACCACCGCCGCCAAAGAGCCTTTTCTGGCATGTGCGCGCGATCCGAGCGCTTTCTCGGAATCCACAAGGCCGGCGCCGTGGATCTGAAGCTGAACCTTCATTTTTTCATAGAGTGAAAGCGCTTTCCGGAAAAGCTCGGGTTCCGGGACGATGTCGAAGCGCCGCGTGTTGAGGTACCCTTCCACCGCGCTTTGCCAGCGCTCGTCATCCACTTCCAGGAGCTCGCAAAGAAGCGGAGCTGGCTTTCCGAGCTGATCCTCGATCAACTCCTTGAGCGCTTTCGTTTCTTTAGGATAGGGCCGAATGCCATTTTTAAGGTCGCTTAACCTGGCTTGAAGAGCTTCCCCTTCGGTTTTCAGGCGATCCAGCTCGGCCTGCGCGCGATCCCTCGCGGCGCGCATGCGGTAGGCGATCTCTTCCCAATTCAGGCCGCTGATCTTCTCCTCTTCCAGAACGGGACGAAGCTCCTGGGCGATCGCCTGAAGCTCACGCTCCAAGGACTCGCAGGCCGCGATCGCGGAGGAGGCTTCCACGAGCTGCTTTTTGAGCACGGAAAGATCGGACCGGACCCGCTCTCTTTCCAAATAAGCGGAATTCCGCGAAAGCGACCGGTAAACGGACCCGATCTCCCGCTCGCATGCGTCCAGGGAGAGCGCCTGTTTCTGGATCTCCGCTCGGAAGCGCTCCTGGAGGCCTTCCGCCACCCCGAGATCCTTTTCGTGCTTGGCGACGAGCGCTTCCTGGACGCCAGCGCGCCCACGCAGCTCCAGATAACGGCACTGACGCGATTCCTCGCGGACCCGGGCCAAATCCTCACTCTTGCCCCGGATTTCCTCGAGCCGGGTGACCCGACGCTCCGCCTCGTTCGCCTTCTGTTCAAGGGCCTTGTAATGGGCGAGGTTGTTTTGAAGATTCTGCGTTTCCAGCGGTTTCGCGTCGAGCAGGAAATCCATGACGAACTGGTGGACCTGCCCCAGCGGCTTGAATGCCTGGGCTTTGACCAGGACCTTGGTGAAATCCGGGGAAAGCTTGCCCAGCCGGGTAAGCAGGTCGTCCCGGAACGCGCCCGGCTCGTGTGAACCGAAAAATCCTTTGCGTGTGGCCATGAGGCGGCGAAACTCGGCTGAAGTCATCGGCACCCTGGCCCCTTCGCGGAATACCGGGATGTCGGCGATGGCACTTGCGTGGGCGGCGAAGTGCAGGCGGCGCGGGTCGCGTCCGTCCTTGAAACTGTCGATCACCGCGCCGATGGTGAAGACCGAATTTCCAGCCGGGCCTTTCTCCAGGAACTCCAGAAGGACGTAGCTCGTGCAATCCCCGCGGTTGTACTGATGGGTCTCCTTGCTTCCGCCGGAGTTGGTCATCCAGCGTGTATATCCCTGCAGGGAGCGCGCGGCGTTCTCGTTGGCGGCCTGATTGAACCGCACCTGCGACAGATCCGCCACGAGCGCGAACTGCACGGCATCGAGGATCGTCGACTTGCCGGAGCCATTGTCCCCCATAAACAGGACCGAGCCCTCCACGGGCATCGTCTCGTCCTCGATGTGGTACCAGTTCACCAAACGGATACGCGTCAGCTTTTTCATTGGATGATCTCCGCTTCCAAGGCTTCGTCGCCGCCACCGGCCTCGCCAACCTCGGCGCCGGCCGTGCCTTCATAGAGTTCCTTGAGCCTTTGCCCGATCTCATCGGCCGACTGCGAAGACACCAGGTGCTCCAGCACGGGTTCGATCCGAAGCCGGGTCTCGTCGTTGATCAAAAGGGAGGAACCCACGAACGAGACGATGCCGAACTTCTCGAGGCGCCGAAACACGCTGCCCAACGTCTTGCGGCTCAAAAACGGACGAACCGCTTGCGCGGGCAGCAGGGAGTGCAACTTCTCGCGCAATGCCCCGACCGAGACGACGGTCTCGATGCTCTCGCTGACGATCTGCTTCTGCTCGTGATAAAAGATCCTCAGCGCGAGGATCAACGTGGTCTCGACCTTGTTGAACCGGGCTCGACCGGAGGATTCCGGATGGTAGAGGCGTGCTACGCCTCGCTCCCGGTCCAGGTGAAGCCGCCAGCCGCCAAGCGAAAGATAAGCGTTCACGAGCTCCTCATGCTTCTCGATGAACCTGTACCCGGGATCCACGCGAAGCGCACCACCGCGCAGGACATAGCAACGGAGTTGAAGCGCCTGGATAACCTCCGCGAAGAGGCGGCGGCCACGATCGTCGAGGCGCGGGAACTCGGCCAGGAACACTTCCGGGGCAAGATCGGCTCTTGCGTCACTCATGAGTCAACTCCTTGGATTTCTTTTAGGTGGAACTCTCCAGGGCGCACCTTGAAACGCCCGATCCGAAGATCCGTTTGCTTCCACGAGGCGGGCAGCCGCAGCTCATACGGAGCGCGGCGATCCCGGCCGTGATAAGAGAGAAAGACCAATCGCGTCAGGTCCTCGGTTCTCTCGAGCTTGAACTCGCTCACGGCGACGAAGCCCCGCTCCCGGAGCATCTCCAGTGCGATGCCGTAAACCCTGGCGCTCGAGTACTGGCCGCCAACCAGCGTGCGCGCGCTTCGAATCAGTTCGCGTTTCCTTTCGTCATCCAAAGCCTCGCCGAGCGGTATCTCCGCCAGCTCGAGCGGCGCACGGTCCTTGGGCCGGACGTAAAGGGATCCCTCATCGAAGTGGCTCACGGCGAAGCAGGGAAGGCCCGCATCCAGCGCCCAAGCACGAGTGTCCTCCATTTCCGCGACGGCTTTGAGATATTTGACAAGCTTTCCCTGCAGATCGCGCTCCTGGTTGAGCAGGTAACTGATCTTCTGAAGCGTGGTCGCGGTGTAGCGCGCGTTTTTCCGGTCCAGGTCGTCCGTCAGAACATGGATGGTGGCCATCTGCGAGCGGATCAGCCCCCGCCATTCATCGAAACGCGCATCGGCGTCTTCGTATCCCAGGGCTTGGTTCTTCGAGATCCATTGAGTCGCGGATGCCGAAAGCACGGGATCGTCCTCGAGCTTGGAGAGCTGAGCGAGGATGAAGCTTCGGTACTTGAAGATGTTGTCGGTTGTCTTGAAACGGTGGTAGCTCGAGTCGACGACCTTTTTTTGATAAATATCCAGTTGCAGCTCGAGCAAGGCTTTGGCGGTCGAAGCCTCCTTGAGCGCCCGTTCGGGGTAGCGATGGATGTTTCGCGAGAGGATCTTGATCTCGCGCACGAGATCCCGGGTGGATTTCTGCGCGTTATAAAGGGCAACACCCGGCTTTTCATCGATTTCGGTCTGGCTAAGCGCGCTTTTGATGGAATGGGCGAGTCCTTCGAAGACGGGCTGCTCCTGTTGAGCGACCTGGGTGAGCGTGTGGATGATCCGCGCGGCGTAATCCCGGAAGTTGAGCACGTAACCCTTGCGCGACTCCCGATACTCGTAGTCGAACCATCCGCAGCGTTCGAGGCGTTTGAGAAGCTGGCGTGCGAGAGCTCGTGCGGCGCGCTCCTCGCCCACCTCCGCTCCGGGATCCGCGCCCGCCTCGGGGCCCGGCCCTCCTTCCTCGACGTCCTGCCCCAACTCCTCGCGGAGCCTCTCGGGAAAAGCATTGAACTCGGGAGTCTGCTCAAGCAAAAGCGCCGTTTGCTCAATCGCCACGTCCTGGGTGATCTCGAAAGGCTCTCCTTCGAAATCCAGGTTGTACAAGGTGTGAATGGCCGCCCAATAGATCGGCGCAAGCTTCCCGCTCAAAGGACGAAAAAATGAGATCGGCAGCTCTTTGAAAAGTGGGAAAAACATAGGCCCCAAAGCCTCCGAGAGCCTAAGTCATGTATGATCAAGCGACTTAAAAAACAATCCTTTTCTCGACGCCAGAGACGATCTGCTGATGATCCACAATCTTGATCTCGGCCCTGATCTACGCCGGCTGTTCTTGCAAGCGGACTGAGCGAGGGGATTCTGGATGAACTCTTCAACTGGCGAACGTCCACAAATGTTAAACCTCGCCTGATTTTTGCCGCAGATGTAGAGCCGCTGTTCTGGAGAACTTACCTCAACGAATGACTGTCCGGCCCCGTCGCCCCAGGAGCCGCAGTAAGCCGTCCAGCGTCGTGACGGGATGGGGCGGGCAGCCCGGGATGAAAAGATCGACGGGCACGACGCTTTCCGCGCCTCCGCACGCCTCCTGGTGCCCGGCGTAGGGGCCACCCGAGATCGCGCACGCCCCGACGGCGATGACGAACTTCGGGGCAGGCACCGCATCGTAGGTTTTCCGCAAGGCGAGTCTCATGTTCTTCGTGACGGGTCCGGTGATGAGCAGGCCGTCGGCGTGCCGGGGCGAAGCCACGAACTGAACCCCGAAACGGCCGAGATCGAAAACCACGGTGTTGAGCACGCTGACTTCCGCCTCGCAGCCGTTGCAGCCGCCGGCGCTCACCTGCCTGAGCTTGAGCGAGCGGCCGAAGACGCGAAGCATCCGCTCCTCGAGCGCGCGCGCCAGCTCGAGGGTCTTCGCGTCGCCGAGCAGGAGTGCCGCGCGCTCCCGCGTGACCATGCGGTAATCGCGCGTGAAGCGGATGGCGCCTGTGGGACAGGCGTCCTCGCAGGCGGAGCAAAACAGGCATCGTCCAAGGTCGAGGCGGAGGTCTCCGCCACCGGCAAACGTGATCGCCTCGGTGGGGCAGGCCTTTTCGCATTCCCTGCAGCCGTCCCGGCAATTGGCGGCGGAGATCGCGGGAAGGCCGCGGTAGCGCTCCGGGAGAACCGGTTCCTCCCTGGGAAACGGGATCGTCCGATGCCCCTGATGCAGTCGCGCCAACAGCTCCTTTAGCATCCCTCCTCCACCATGAAACCGCCGCTCACAGATCGTGCCCGCAATAGGACAGATTGAAACTCTTGTTGCAAAGCGGGAAATCCGAGATTTGCTGATTGCGAAGCGCCATCTCAAGCCCGCTCCAGTTGTGAAACGACGGATCGATCACCTTGTAGCGCGCGATCCGGCCGTTCCTGTCGGTGATGAGAACGTGGCAGATCTCCCCGCGCCAGCCCTCCACCAGGGAGACGACAAGCCGGTCCGGCGCAAGCACGGGTGCTGCGCGGCCGGCGCGGAACGCCTCGTGCAAAATGGGACCCTCCGCGAGGCCCTCCGCAAGCTCCGACAGCAGCGAACGGATGAGCCGTCCGGACTCCTGGATTTCGAGCCACCTGACCCGCGCTCTCGAGAACACGTCGCCGCCGGCGTGCGTCGCCACCGCGACTTTCGCATGCCGGTAGATCCCGGACGGGAAGTCCGCCCGGACGTCGTTTTTCACGCCGCAGGCGCGCGCGACGGGCCCCACAAGCCCCAGATCCGTGCACGTTTCCGCGGATACCACGCCGACATGCTCGAAGCGGCCCAGCACCGAAGACCGGCTCCAGAGAAGCTCGGCCGCCTCGTTCACGTGCCTGAGCGCGCCTTCGAGCGACCGCGTGAATTCAACCGCCGCGTTTTCGGGAAGGTCGAAGCAAACACCGCCCGGGCGCAGCAGCTTTCGCCCCAGGCGGCTTCCGCAAATCCGCGCCGTCAGGTTGAGGAAATCCCCGCGCAATCCGCCGCAAAACGACGCCGTGGGAAGGTACCCCACGTCGGCAGCCAGCGCCCCGAGATCGCCGACGTGGTTGGCCAGCCGCTCCAGCTCCAGCGCGATGCCGCGGATGGCCGCGGCCCGCCGTGGCGGCTCGATGCCGACGAGCGGCTCCATCGCCTGAACGTAGGCCAGCGCATGGCCGATGCTGGTATCGCCGGACAAGGTTTCCATGTAATGCAACGTGCGCAAGCCCGGACCACCGATGAGCGCGCGCTCAACGCCTCGGTGCTGGTAACCGAGCGCGATCTCCAGATGGAAAACCTGCTCGCCGTGGCACTGAAAGCGGAAGTGCCCGGGCTCGATCACGCCGGCGTGAACGGGCCCCACCGCGACCTCGTGGATGGAATCGCCGGCGACCTCGAAAAACGGGGCATCCGACAGCGGAGCGCGGATGGGTTTCAAGCGCGGATGCCCCTGCGGAATCACGCCGCAGGTCTCGGCGATCTCCCTCTCAAACCAGTGCGCCTGTGGGATCACCTGGCTGAGGCTCGGATAGGCTTTTTCGACATCGGTAGCGCAAACAGCGAGCGCCGCCTCGCGATCGTGACCGAGCACGGCGTAGAGCCGGGATTTCAGGGCGCCGAAACGGGCCAATCCGTCAGCCGGATCCACGGGAGAGTCCCGCGGCGGAAGCGCGAACAAAGCGCAGATCCTGGCCCCTGCCCTCACCTCCTGCAGCACCGCCTCGCGCCATTCCGAGATCGCGAGAACGGGGATCTTGAGGAGGGCGACGGGCTCGGCGTTTCCGATTTTTTGGAGCTCGTTCGCCATCATTTCGCGCCTCCGGGAACGCCTGTGTTGAGTTCCACCGCGATGGCATCGATCCGGGCCTTGAGAAACGGCGGGATGTGAGGCCCCAGCGCGAGGGCCAGAAACGCAAGCGCCACCGGCGGGAGGATCGACCACCGCCACTCCCGCGGGACGTGCGTTTTGGCCGCGCCCTGCGGCTCCCCCAGCAGCATGGGCAGGGACACCGAGGCCATCCCGATGAAAATGAGCGAGAGGAAAAGCAGATACGGGATCGCCACGCCGTAGCGCCCCCGCTCCAGCGCGAAACGCAGGATCAGGAATTCGCTCGTGAAGAGCCCGAAAGGCGGGAACCCCGTGATCGCGAAGAGCCCGAGAAACCAGAGCACCCCTGACGCCGGCAGCGCCCTGAGAACCCCCCGCACCGCTTTGGCGGATTTGGTGTGGTACGCGATCAGGATGTTGCCGGCCACCAGGAAAAGCATGGCCTTGATGAGCGCGTGGCCGATGGCGTGGAGCATCCCCGCGAAGACGGCGGCGCCGCCCAGCCCCACGCTCAAGGAGAGCACGCCCATGTGTTCCACGCTCGAGTAAGCCAGCATGCGCTTGTAGTCCTGCTGCCGGATGATGAAGACCGCCGCGAACCCCATCGAGATCAGCCCGAACGTCACGAGAATCCCCTGCGCGAAGCTTCCAAGCCCAGCCGCCACGCAGACGTGGAACGCCCGCAAAATCCCGACGAACGCGCAGCTGAGAAGCGCCCCGGAAAGCAGCGAGGACACGGCGCTCGGCGCTTCGCTGTGCGCGTCGGGGAGCCACGTGTGAAGCGGCGCGAGCCCCATCTTCGTTCCATAGCCGACGAACAGGAAGATGAAGGCGGCCTTGAGCCAGGCCCGGTCAAGGAGCGCGGCCCGCGAGAGAAGACTGCTCACGGTCAGCGCCCCGCCCGCGTGCGCCGGAGCCGCGATCGACAACAAGAAGTTTCCGAGGAGCGCGAGCGCGATGCCGAACGAACAGATGACGAGATATTTCCAGGTGGCCTCCAGCGCGTGCGGCCCACGGTGAAAATATACGAGCGGCGCGCTGGCAAGCGTCGTCGCCTCGATCGCGACCCACAGCAGCTCGAAATGCTGGCAGAAGGTCACGAGAGTCATGGTGGAAAGAAAAAACAGCAGCGAGGAGATGAAAATGCGCTCGGACCGCTCGGCCGCGGAAGCCGCGGCGGCCTTATCCCCTTGGGCGTTCTGCAGGGCCAGCAGCCGGTGGTGCGAAAGATAGCCGACGACGTAGGCGGCCGCTGCGGCGAACAGGACGCTGACGATTCCGAGGAACAGCCTGCCGATCTCGTCAAGCGCAAGCCAGCCCTCGAGCGCGAGCTCCCGCCTGGGCACGAACCAGAAAAACGCCGTGATGCAGAGGTGAAGCGCGGAAGAGACCGCGAGCAGCGCCGTGCCCAGCCGCCGACGCGGGATCGCGAACACGGCAACGCCGCAGGCCGCGGGGAAAAGAAGCTGAAGCCAGAGCGCGAGGGAATCGCCAGCCTGGATCATGAGCCCCAGTCCTTGAGCGTGGAAAGGTGCTTGACGTCGAGCGAGTCGAATTCCCTGCTGATATGGTAGATGATGATCCCCATCACGGCCACCCCGACCGTGAGATCCAGGAACACTCCGAGCTCGATCAAAAGCGCGGCCTCGCCCACGAAGGGAAGCCCGAACAGGTAGATGCCGTTTTCGAGAACCAGGTAGCTGATGACCTGGGTGATGGCTTTCGTGCGGCTGACGATGAGAAAACAGCCGGTGAAGATCGTGAAGAACGCGGCGGTCGGGACGAACGAGGCGGCCGCCTTGCCGTGAATCGGAAGGCGCGCGGAAAGCCAGAGCGACAAAGCCAGGATGAGCACGCCGAAGATGAGCGAGGCCGAGTATCCGACGATGGGTTCGATCTCTTTCTTGATGTAAGCCACCCGGACGGCCCGGATCAGGAGCCATGGGAACAGCCCCGCCTTGAGAACCGCGCTCCCGACGACAAGCACGACGATTCGGGCGCTCACTTCGCCGCGATGGAGAATGAAGGTGAGGGCGCTGACCAGCAGGCCCTGGGCCGCGCAGATCCGGATGTAAGACATCAGGCGGCTCGAGCCGAGGAGCAGGAGGTTTCCCAGGATGAGCGCGATGAGCAAAAAATCCACGAACGACCCGTTCCGGATGCCCATCGCCTCATCCCCCCGCGCTCAGCAGAAACGCCAGGCACGGAAGGGCGGCCGCGCCGAGCAGGAGCTTCGGCACGTTCAGGAGCCGCAACCTCGCCATGGTCGACTCGATGATCCCGATGCCGACGGCGAGCAGGACCATCGCTCCGCCGAACAGCGCCAGATCCGCCGCGAAATTCCCAGTCCGCAGCGGAAACACGAGGCGCACGAGAAACGTCCCGAGGATCCACATCTTCAGGGACGCGCCGTAAAGGATCATCCCGAGCTCTGGCCCGGAATGGTCGAGCACCATCACCTCGTGGATCATCGTGAGCTCAAGGTGCGTGTTGGGATCGTCGAAGGGGATGCGGGAGCTCTCCGCCAGGAGCACGAGCAGCAGGGCCGCCGCGAGCAGGCTGAGAACGCCGGCCTCCTGTCTCCATGCCTCGACCGTGAGCTGACCGCAGATCGAAGAGGCATCAAGCATCCCCGTCTTCCACGCCAGCGCGAAGAGGCAAAGCAGAAGCCCGACCTCGGCGAGAAGCGAGAACTGCAACTCCCGGCTCGCGCCCATCCCCTCGAAGCTCGAGCCGGTGTCGAGAGCCGCGAGCACGATGAACGCGCGAGAGAGGCCAAGCAGGTACACCATCACGATGAAATCGCCATCGAACGAAAATACGGCCTTCGCTCCTCCGCAGGGCGCGAGACAAAGCGCGACGAAGGTCGCGGCCAGGCTGACCACGGGACCCGCCCGGAAAAGCCACGTCGTCGTGGTGCTGTAAACAACACTCTTGTGAAAAAGACGCCAGATGTCGAAATACGCCTGGCAGAGCGGCGGCCCCGCCCTGCCCGCGAAAAGCGCTTTCGCGCGGTTGGCCACGCCAAGCAGGAATGGCGCGCAGAAAAGCGCGAAAACGAGTTGGGTCATTCCCGCCGCTCCGGTCATCTCACGACCTCCAGATGCCAGAGCAGCAGCGCGACCAGCGTGACGAGGATGTAGAAAACATAGGCCTGAAGGCGTCCGTGCTGGAACCTGCGGAGCCGCGAAAGCACTCCGTCGACCGAGGTGAAGACGCGGCTGAAGACGCGCTCAAGAAAGAAATCCGGGGTCTCGGTCGCGTGCTCCGCGTGATGCGGAAAGTAGCCGACGACCTGCGGGTCTTTCTCGCGCGGGCGGAGAAACGCGCCGAACAGCCATGCGATGGGCTGAACCAGCGACGAGGAGGAATACTGCATCCGCGGCGTGGGGGAAGAATAGCCGCAGTCCCAGGTGGGCGCGCGCCCCGGGTTCCGCCCTCTCAGCAAGGCCCGGCGAAGCCAGACGGCGAGCGCGATGGCGATGAGCGCGCCGGCATTGGCCCCCGCGAGCCAAAAAAGCGGACGAAGGCTCGGTGCCGGATCGAAGGCCGCGAGCGCCCCCTTGAACGGGCCGTGGGTCTGGACGATCGAGGCGATCCCGGAGGCCACGAAAGGGGCGAGAAGCCCAAGTGCGACGCAGACGAACCCGAGCACAACCACGGGCGCCTGGATGGCGAGGCCCGGAGCATGCCAATGTTCTGAGCCGTTGCCGCGGCAGGTCCCGAGAAACACGATGCCGAACGCTTTGCTGAACGACGCGATCGCAAGGCCTCCGCATATCGCCAGTGAGCCGATCGCGAGTCCCAGCGGCGCCTGCTGCACGAACCCATGCTGGCTGATCCCCGCCCGCAGCGCGCCAAGGTACAGGAGAAACTCGCTTGCGAGACCGTTTAACGGAGGAAGACCGCAGATGGCGAGCGCGCCGACCAGAAAGCCGGCCCCAAGCCAGGGGGCTTTCTTCAAGAGTCCGCCAAGCCGGTCCAGATCCAGGGTGCCGGCCGCGATGGAAACACCACCGGCCCCGAGAAACAGGAGCGTCTTGTAGGCGGCGTGGTTCAGGACGTGAAAAAGCGCGGCAGTGGCGCCGAGCATGGTCAGAACGGGAAGACCGGCGCTCTCCCCGAAGAGAGCCACACCGAGGGCAAGGGCGATGATCCCGATGTTCTCCACGCTGGAATAAGCGAGCAGACGCTTGAGGTCGCGCTGGGCGCTCGCGAAAAGGATGGCCCAGCAGGACGTGACGAAGCCGACGGCGATGAGCGCCCATCCCCACCACGAGGGCGGAGGTCCCAGAAACGTCAGAGCGCGAAACAAGCCGTAAATGCCGGTCTTGATCATGATGCCGGACATCAGGGCGGAAACGTGGCTTGGGGCTGCCGGATGCGCCTCCGGCAGCCACACGTGAAGCGGCACGAAACCCGCCTTGGAGCCGAAGCCGACCAGCGCGAGAATGAAAAGAGCGTTGGCAAGCGGCATGGGAAGAGAGGCGGCCGACGCCAGCCGGGAAAAATCGAACGAACCGGCGTGGTTTCCGAGCAGGATGAAAAAAACGAGCAGCAAAGCCGTTCCAGCCTGCGTCACCACGAGGTAAATCAGGCCGGCGCGCCGCGTGCTTTCCTTTTCGCCCTCAAGGATCACGAGAAAAAACGAGGAAAGCGCCATGATCTCCCAGGCCATGAGAAAAAGGATGGCATTGCCGGCCGCGAACACCACGGCGATGCTGGCGACCATGATGTTGAAGAAAAGCCAGGTGTGGGCCGCGCCTCCCGGGTGGTGGTGACGGAGGTAGCCCTGACCGTAAATCGCCGTCACGAGCCCAACGGCGAAGACCAGAAGCAGGAAAAAAGACGACAGGGGTTCGAGCTGAAACGAAACCGCCGCGTACGGAATGGTCCAGGACAGATGCAGGGTTTCACCGGCTCCGGAAGCCAGGGTTTTGACGGCGCTCGCGATTCCCAGGAGCGAGCCGAGCACCGCGCCCCCCGCGCCTGCCAAACCCGCTGCCCGCGGGCGTTTTCGCGGCAGCGCGGACAGAATCCCCGCGGCGATGAAAGCGAAAATAGATGCAAGGAACAGGGGCACGCGATCCTCCGGCGCAAACAGCGGGCGTATCCGGAAGGATATTTTTAAATGCAACATCGTGCAATAACAAAATCATGCGGGAGAAGCGGCGGCCTTATGCTCGCGCGGACGCGGACCGCCGCTCTTTGACTCCTGCCGGCGCGTCGTCTATACTGATCGCGGCAAAGGATGAAACGGCACAAGGACCTGCTCGCGATCCTGCGGCATCAGAAATTGCGGATCACGCCCGCCAGACGGCTGCTGCTGCAGTTCATCCTCAACCGCAAAGCCACGCAGATCAGCCTGCCGGAGATTTACGCGTACATCGAGAGACACCTGCCCGGCGTGGATCGCTCCAGCGTCTACCGCAACCTGGAACTCTTCAAGAAGCTGGAGATCCTCCACGAGCTCAAATTGCCGCGGGTCGGGAAGCGCTTCCAATACATCTTCGACCGCGAGGTGCACCATTATTTCATCTGCAAGGCGTGCGGGAAGCTCAATAAAGGCGGCGACGCCTTGTTCCGGAGGATCGAGACCGCGCTCGCCGCGGTTCATGGCTTCCACAAGGCCAACCTCTCCGTGGTTTTTTACGGCAACTGCAAGAAGTGCCCGCGCTCCGCCGGATAGAAAATTGAAATTTCTACCCTTGATCTTCGCCCAGCCGGTTGCGGGCGACCTCGAGCACGTGATCCCGGAAGCCGGGATGCCGGTTCAGCACCTTCTCGAAGCCGCTTCGACGCAGGATGTGGAGCGTGCAGTAGGTGAGCGCCCGGACGCCGGCGTTCCTCGGGTTGCTCGTGAGCAGCGCGGCCTCGCCGAAAAAGGCGCCGTCCGAGAGCGTGGCGAGCCGCTTGCCGGTTTTCGAGATGACCTCGACGGCCCCGCGCTGAATGAAATACATGGCGTCGCCGATCTCGCCCAGACGTAAGATTTTTTCGCCGGGCAGGGCGACGGTCGGCTGCAGCTCGAGCACGACGTCGCGCAAAAGCTCAGGCGCCGCACCCTTCAGGAGCGGAACCTTGTTGATGATCTCGGCGTTGAGCGACAGGGCGATTTCGGAGCGCAGCTTCGGCGGGAGGCTTTCGAGCACGGAATGGTCGTCGTATCCCTGGCGGCTCTCCCAGAGATACCGGTAAAAGGCCCGGACGTCCGACTTCAGCGCGTGCGGAACGCGGTTGTAGCTCATGAACGTCTCTACGCGGTCGAGCGTGGCTAAATGGTGCTCTTTCGCGGCGTCCAGGCGCGCGAGCAGCGAAGCCACGTTGCTGACGACGTAGCCGAAAAACGTCACGCCGACGATCATGACGACGCAGGCGTACCCCATCTGGGCGGAGTTTTTCGGCGTGATGTCGCCGTATCCCACCGTGCACAGGGTGGTGATCGTCCAGTAGACGGCCCGGCTGTACTCGGTCAGCCGTCCTCCTTCGTGGGGGGCGGTGCCGCTGCCCATGAATATCCAGCCGCAGGAGAGGATGTGGATCAGCATCGGCGTGAAGATCGCGATGGGCAAAAGCCGCGAAAGCACGGGATACAGCGTATCCATCGAGATAAAAACGTCGCGGATCCGCAGGAGCCGGGGAAGCGCGATCATTTTCACCAGGAGAAATAGCTCGGAAGGCGCGCCAAGACTGGACTTGCTGATGGTGACCAGAGGAAGCGCCACGATGACCTCCAGCGCGATCGCGCGCGCGATGGTCGCGCTTGTTTTTCGCGGGAGGTTTATGACTTTCAGCGTGGCGACGACGGTGCAAAGCCCGATGAAAAGAAGCTCGAAGAGCGGGTCGAGGATGGCCGCGTCGTCGAAAAAAACGATGCGCAGCGGGATCCAGGCCCCCGCGAGGATCGCAATGGAGATGTCGGCATGCTTGGACCAGGAAGTCGTCATGATCTCCATTTTACAACCCGCAACGCAACCGTAGTAAAGATTTGTGCAACGCGAGGATTGATTTCGTAGAGATGCTCTTGATTTTATTTGTATTGACAAGATGCACTAATTAATGTTACTCAGCGCGTCATTATAGGAGCTTAACCGCACATGAAGAAGAAGTCGTTTTTCCTTTTGGCACTTTCAGTGTCTTCAATGGCACAGGCACAATATTCGGGCACCGTTGGTGACCTGAACGCCGTCTGGAATCCGCCTGGAAATATTCAAGGCACGATCTGCCAGAGCCAGACGAACACCGGCAATGAACACTCCTACAAGGCCTGCTCCGACGGCGTGGCTTCCGCCCGCTACATGGCTGAAAAATACGCGACCGCCGCCGGTAAATACATGGGTTGCATCGACGGCTGGTATCAAGGCATCTGGGACGGCTTCTATATGGCCAAAAATCCCACGGCGGAAATGCTTAAGGCCGCCCAGGATTACATTCAGAACGCGACCTTGAATTCGGCTCTGACCAGAGCGTCTGAAAAGGCAAAAGCCGAAGCCAAAACCGAATCCGCGGACCAGATTGTCGGACGTTACCGCCAGGTGGTCGGCGTAAAGGACAGCGCTGGAAACCAGGTTCTTCCCGACAAGTCTTATAAATGGCCGACCGTTACGTTCATGGGATTTGAAGACGGGTATGAGTACGATCTTCAACACGGCAATACCTCGACGCCGGTTGATTTCACGGGTCCGACAAACGCGGGATGGATCAACGCGCAAACCAAGTTCGAGTACCGTATCGCCGCGGCCAAGATCTACGGGATGTCGCCTCAGTACACGGTAAACATGTGCGACGTACAGCAAACGATCTTCGGACGCCACTCGATGCCACAGCTGACCATCTGGGACTACTTCAAGGCTGAGCGGGACTACCAGTATCAGACGTACGGCTGGAAAAACGGCGACTGGACGTGGGATTACTTCGTCAACGAAGAAAACAATCTCGATCTTTATCAGAATTACAAAGGCATCGCGAATCTCGAAAAAAACATCACGGTTAAAGTGCCGATCGTTCAAAAACAGGAACAAATCAAGAGAGACGCGAACGGCAATCCGATTCCCAAGAGGGATGCGAACGGAAACCCCATTATCGTCAATGGCCAGCCGGTTTACGAAACGGTCATGGTCGACGTGGTCGTCGGTTACAAAGACGAGCTTCGGCGCGTGCCGCTGGATGCCAACGACGTAAAAGCGTTGCAGGCGGTCTACCGAAAAGGTTTCGTCGACTCGTACAACGTTTACTACGCGCGCCAGTACGCTTCGTTGAAGTACCACGAAGAAGGCTTTGCGAAGTACGGAACCTCGAAACTGGTCGGTCAGTTGATCGGCGAGGAGGTTGCCCGTCAGACCGCGCAAAGAACCGCGTACAACAGCGTCTATAAGGCGAACTCCGCGTCCAAATTCGCGGAGCAGATCAAGCACCTCTATAAGCTGAGCTTTGATCGCCTGATCGCGATCTTCGCGGCTAATCCGGTTGTCGATCTTAATGACGCCCAGATCCTCGGAGCTACGGATGACGATATCTTCAGAGCCGGCGAGGAGCTGAAGGCGTACTACGATCTTACGAACCTTGGGGAAGTATCACGGCCGATTACGCTCAGCCTCGCGAACTCCTCGGACGTGCTTGCGAGCGCGGGCGGATTCATCCTCGCTCCGGGCATGCTCGAACGCGTGAAGGGCCAGACGCCGGTGTTGGGGCAGATCACGACGAATCGATACGCCAGAGACCGGATCTCCACGAACTTCATGGTGAACAATCCGAGTGACCTGGCTGAGATCAAAAGCTCGCTCACCACGGCTAAGGGCGCTTCATTGGTGCTTGGCGATTACGCTGAAATCGGTAGAGTCGACGCCTCGGTCGATCCGATTTCCGGAAATCTCGCCGTGCAGGTGCAGCTCGTGAACCCGTCGAACGTTGAGGCTCCCGCGTTCCCGTCCGTTCAGATGACCTTGGACGGCGCGGGCGGCGTCACCGTGGAAAAAACGGTTGAAAAAGTTCCCCCGAAGGGAACGCTGCCGGTCGGGCTGAGCACGAATCAGCTTGATCCGATCCAGCTGATCACCTCAAGGTCGGTATCCGGAGACGTTCAGGTGAAGCTTGCCGGCCGGGTGGTTCAAAAGTCACGGTTTACCGCTACGGTAAATGCGGCTCCCGACGCCCTGCTTGCGACGTACTTCCATGCCCTTGTCACCGGAAAGGCGAGTAACACCGGAGGTCAGAACATCGGCGACAGGATCGCTTCGGTCATAGGAATGATCGACGAGAGAGTCAACTCGGCGCTGGCCAACGGCATCATCAAGTGGAGACGCCAGAGCGACGTGGATCGCACGATCGTCAGTGACCTTCAGACGGCCTATGGCAATGGCAAGGCTGCCGGTGAAGTCAGCGATCAGGTTGATCGCTACTACACTCAGCTCGCCCTGATGCTGGCGAAGAAAGTGAACAATCGCGGCCCGACCCGGATCCGCGGCTTGGACAAGCATTACTTAAGAGCGCTCCAGAGGTTCGCGCCGGCGATCTCGACGAAATGGAGACACTACAAGTAGGTTTCAGACAGCATGGGACAGCGGTTTGTTAGGGGGATCCGCCCTCAGAGAAGCCGCGCGATCTCGCTGAACTTGAGAAACGGCAGCACCGAAATTCTGTCGCTGACCTGCTTGTGGGTGTCGCCCATATGCACCTGGTAGAATTTGGGAATGCTCGTGCGCTCTGAAAAATACCGCAACTGCATCGGCGTTTCCCTTTCGGAAAGCTTGCACTCCACGGCGAACAGGGGCGATTTGTCTCGCACAACGACAAAATCGACTTCCCGCTTGTTGATGTCGCGCAGATAGCGGAGCTCCATGCGACGGCCATCGACGTCCTGATGGAAGTGGCAGAATTTCAGCAGGTGACACGCCACCATATTCTCAAAGCGCGCTCCCGCGTCCTCGACCTGGCTCCAGTCCCAAAGGTAGAGTTTTTGCTCTTTTTTCACGGCCTTGATCTTTGGCGCTCCAAGCGGCGGAATCTGAAAGCAGTAATACAGCGAATCCAGGATCGAGATCCAACGCTTCACGGTCTTGAAATCAACGGATAAATCGTTTGCCAACGATTGGGTCGAAAGCGGAGAACCCACCCTCCTGGGAAGCTCTTCGGCGAGAACGCCCACCTTGTCGAGGTCCTGCACGTGCTCCAGATCGCGAAGGTCGATGCGCACGAGACGGTGCAGCCGCTCCATGTGCCAGCGCCTGAGCGCCCTTTCGGATTGCTTGAGAAACGGCTCGGGAAAACCACCGAACTTGAACAGACTTTCCAAATTCGACCTGGAGTGCCCCACTTCCGCCAAAGAGAACGGATGCAGCCTGTAGTAGTGGTAGCGGCCGAGCAGGGAATCCCCTCCCTTGCGGAAGTGGTCCAGCCGCGCTGATCCGGTGATCAGGAACGAGTGCGTGTTCTTCAGCGTGTCGTAGAAACCCTTGATCAGCGTCCTCCACGCCTTGAATTTGTGGATCTCGTCGAGCACGATGAGTTTCTCGGTGCTCGGCCATAGCTGCTCCCGGATTCTTTTCTGGTGGGCGAGGTTGTCCCAGGTCAGATAGGCGGGGTGCTGATCGCGGTAATCCCTGATCAGCGACTGCGCAAGGGTCGTTTTCCCCACCTGCCTGGGGCCTCCGAGAAAAACCATTTTTTCCCGCAGATCGGACTGGATGTGGCTCGTGAGATAGCGTGGCTCGATTAAACCAGACATGACTCCAGTTTACTCGATAGTAAACCGGAGTCAACTCCGATCTAATCTCATCCTGCGGCTCGCCTCCGCGACCATCAAGAGAACGGGGACTGGCGCCCGCTATTTCAACGGCAAGCCCGGTTGAAGTGACTTGTGACCTTGGCTTCCAGCTCGGCGTAACTGTCCGCGAGGTACGCCTTCATTTCCTGGAGGCTCTTTTTTGGGGCCTTGCAGCCTTTTATCCAGCGATCGAGAGTGGCGTAGAACAAGGTCTCGGGCGAATCGTCGGCCCAGTCTTTGAACTCGGAGGCGGACTCAGACCGATACTGCTCGATCCCCTCAAGAATTCCTATACAGAGCCGCATGGCGTCGGTCTCCATGCCACGCTCCTGATGCCGTTTCATCCCCGCCCAAAACGGCTCAAGCGCCTGTTCAACCATTTCGTGCGCGACCTCGCCCGGGTCATTGTACCCGTACCGGCTCGGGCCGGAATCATCCCAAACCTCTTCGACCTCCAAGCCATCGAGTTCGAAATAGACCTCGGAAGCTGACCTACTGCGCTCACTTGCATCACGCTCGTTCGCTGTGTAGGCTCGCCTCCGTGATCTTGCCCAGAAAAAATGGACACGATTTACTCGCTATCCGAAAAAAGGCGATCCAAGTTGCTCAACGCGCGGAACACCTCTTGATGATTGGGGTGACACCAATTCTTGACAGGACAGATGATCCGTTCTGCGCGGAACTACTCGGACTCAATTTCAGCCGCGTGACCTATGTGGGCGTGAGTTTCCGGCACGGATATTTGGCTGGACGTAGGGCGGCGTGATGCACTGATCCTAAGGAGGATCGGAGCATGAAGAAACCATCAATCGAAGAAGTGAAAGCGGAATTCAGGCGGTGGCAGAAGTCACGGAAAGGAAAGCGATCGCGCACGCCGGTGCAATTGCGGTTGATCGTGGACGATCTGTCCAGGCTGACTCGCTCCTTGGGTAATCTTCTGAGTCTTTACGAAATGCTCCGATGGTATGAGGTGGAGCTGATCTCCATTTGCGACGGCATCAGCAGCGAGGATGTCAGTGCCAAGACGTTCTTCACCGTGAAGGGCATGGTGAACGACTTCACAAACGACATTCATGCCGAGCGTGTGATTCGCGGGATGGAGATTCGGGCCTTGGCAGGATTCTCCTGCGGCGATCACCCCTACGGATATGACTCCGAAGCGACGAAATTTGAGAACGCCAAGGGGCGTCCTTTCCCATCGCATTTCAAAATCGTGATCAATGAGGTCGAAGCACAGACGGTACGCCGGATTTTCTCGATGTATGATTTGGGCCTCGGGTTCATTCGAATCGCGAAGGCCCTGAATGAGGAAAGGACCCCATCTCCGGGACTGCAATATGCCAAGGCCGGAAAGGCTCCGGTATGGTCGCCTCGGGGCGTGCAGCACATTTTGAAAAACGAGAAGTACATAGGGATTTGGAAGTGGAAAAAAACCAAGATTGGACTGCATCCGGAAACAAAGCTTCGATGCTCAAAAGCGCGTCCCATCACGGATTGGGTCAGTCATATGGAGGGAAAGCAGACGCGCGAGGATTTGCGCATCGTTGAGCAGGATGTGTGGGACCGTGTTCAGAAAAAGTTTGAAGAAAACCAAAAGGACCCGGCGGACCATCGCAAGCGAGGCCGCCGGTACGATAAGAAGTCGGTCCTTCCTGAACATCCTTTCTCCGGTATCCTGGAATGCGGTGTTTGCGCGTCGAACCTTTTGCTGCTCAGTGGCCGTCGGGGCGGTTACTACGGCTGCGTCAGCGCCCATCGGCAAGGCATCTGTGAAAATCGGATGATGTACAAGATGGACCACATCGAAAAGATGCTGATCGACATCCTGAAAACAAATCTGACTCCAAATGTCGAAGTAATTGACGCTGCGTTTAAACACTACGAGAGGGCAATTCGAGTCAAGACCCAAGGGATTCCGGCTCGGCTTCAGCAAATCGAAGACGAGCTTGGGCTCCTGGAATCTGAACTCAAAAATCTGATCGCGTTCGTGATTCGAGGTGCAGGCTCCGAGAGTATCAATGCCGAGATCAAGAACCGGGAGGTACGCAAGGCTCGCCTGACGAGCGAGATCCACTCCCTCCGGCGCGTTCAGCCAAAGATGACGGGGATCACGAAGGACGAGATCCGTGCTCGGATGGAAACGATGGCCAACGCGATCGCGGAACGTCCGATGGACTGTTTTCCCGCGATTCGGAAGCTGTTTCCTCGAAAAGTGAGAGTTCTGCCGAAGGGAAAAGCGATCGGCGGACGGAATCTTTACGCGCTGTCAGGCCGGTTGCTTTTGAATGGCGGATTGGCGACGAATTTTGATCGTTTGGTTTCCAATAAAAAAGGGGCTGCGAATTTATCGCAGCCCCCGTTTTCCAATTTCAAAGGCATCGAACCCCATGGCTCCAAGGAGCGAGGGTTCGATACACTTGAAAAGGGGTGCTTGACCCCTTCACAAGGATTTCGATTACTTACGGCCAATTTCTTCCTACTATAGGAAAAGCGGGTGCGTTATGCAATTCGATTCTGCAGTAGGACAGCGACTTTTTGCGAAATGTCGGGAAATATCGCATCTGTTTAGAAATATTCGGGAGCTTGAAATTCGGGGTCGGCTAGCAGTTGGGCGAGATTGTCTCTTAAGCATTTGACCATCACGATAGATCCCGTTCTCAACTGGTATTTATCTGGAAGTCTAACAAATCCTAATTTCTCGTAATAGGCAGGGCTAATGTCGGCGTGCAGAAAAAAGACATCCGTACCGTTCCGTTCGAAGAACAGTCTCGCCGTATCCCAAAGAAGGTGCCCTGCGTGGCCCTTCCGGCGCAATTCCGGCACTGTCGCGATAGACCCGATTCCGATGACCAGCTTTCCATTAATGGGTGCCAGTTCGTAGGTAATGAGTGCGCTTACGGGTTTACCGTCTCCGTCCTCTAATACATACCAAGTACCTGCCGCGTATTTTTTCGATGATCGGCATCCAGTTAGATAATCATTTTCATTTTGATTATCGCTCCAAACGTCGAAACCCATCAGATAAATCGTATCCATGTCCTCGACTTTTGCTTTACGAACGCGATGAGATCCCATGATTAATTCAGCGAGTTCTTTCGACGTGCGCGATACGCTAGCTGCAACACCGCCCAACTCAAATCCCAATGAACCAAGCTTCGATGTAAAGAACAAATCTTTCAAGAGTAGCTCGATGTGCTGGACTGCATTTTTTAAATCGGCAATGGTGGCCGGCTCTTGTTCTTTATCCCAGTGAGCGACGACCGTATCGCGATGAGCTCGGATTGGTTTGAAGGTATTTCTCAGGTTCTGAATAATTGTATCGAAATCAGAGTGGTTGGGGCGCCCCTCATTTCGAACTTTAACGCCTGGAAAAAGCCGGTCGTAAACTTTGTCAAAGTGGTCATAGTGCTCCTTTGAAAGAATGCGAGCCAATCCTATTTGTTCTTTTGGATCAGAGTTGTCGAACGAATGAATCGCCTCAGGAGCAACCGCGAGCCCGTTCTTGTTGTTCCTTTTAAAGCGGTCGAGATGGTCATTCTTCAGCGTATTAAGAAATCCGATGAGCCTCTCGTGAAAGTTATCGAGTCGAAGGATTAGTCCATCGAGACTAGAGAATAGAAGCTGATGGTAAATGAGATCGTTTCGAATCGGACGGCCGTCGCAAGATTCCAATACCTTCGTTTGAAGGAGGTACAGACGCTTCAGGTGCAAAAAATAATGATATTCTTTGTCGAGAATCTTGTCGAAGGCTGTTCCCGAAGTCATATCTCTCTTGTTTCATCAGAGTTCTGCACGTCGCGCATGAGTAAAACCGCAAGACGTCCTTGAAGATATGATGAAGCCCGATATTTCAGCCGAAGCTGAGTCGTCTTGGAAAGCACGACCTTCCGGGGTACCGGCGCCGCGAGGTGAAGACATACCAATATTCGCTCGCCGCCAGGAACGCCGGTAAGGTCTGTCGCCGGCAAACCGAGATAGATCGGCATTTCATTTGAAAGCCACATTTCTCGCATTTGTTTCGGGTTCTTCGGTGCGACGCCGTCTCGAAGATGAATCATTGTTGCATCGCTGAGTTCGGACTCAAGAAATGCCGGCGCTGCCGAAATATGCGACAGTTTTTGAATGTCACAAGTATGCGTGAGTAACATTGAAAGTCGGTGTCTGGGACCGTACTTTCCGTCACCGCTCAAATCCAAATCTACAATGTCTCCCTGAAAATGGTTTGCTCCCAACGGATGTGGCGTAATCGTCGAATAGGTCAGACCTGCATGGAGACGTGCCCCGCGCACCAGGATTTCACCAAACGGGGCGTCTATGGTTTGATAAGGGCCGGCGGCGTCCGGATCATTTGTCTGGTTATGAACTTCGGCCAGCATCGAAATGGAAAAAAAAGCGTCCTTACGCTTTTTCCCCATGATCTTCATTGGCACAGGTTTTTGCTGATCCAGCTCCGTCGTGAAATCAGAGAGCGTTGCGTATTGATCGATTGGTTTCACGTAGTCTTCCTGCTGCTCTTAATACATTTTGGTATTCCGTAAATACCTGTTCTACACAAGGCGCCCATGCTTTTGCATCTGGCTCCTCGATAATAAAGTTCAAAAGAGAAATAGTGCCTTCTTCCTCGTCATCGGGATCGATCGTAAGGCGGCCATTTTCTAGCAGACCCTTGTACTCGCGCAGAGGTAAGTCTGGATGCCGTTTTCTAAGATAAGAAACCACCTCATACAATCGAACTAAGCGGTGCGCTTTTGGAGGAAGGTCGGCGATGCCACGCTTTTTCCAATCTGTCAGACTCTTTGGGGTCACGCCCAGAAAAGCGGCTAGATAGGTCTCATTAATTCCCAGCCATTCCATGAGCTGGCCGACAGCCTGGTTCGGAGTATCAAATAGATTCTTTTCCATAAAAACCTCCATTTCACTTACTATACTAGTCATTTCTTCGGAAGTTTTCAATAAAAACGTTAGTAGCTTTGTATTATTTTTATAAGCCATTGAAGTCCTTTTGTTATTTTTATCCTTAGTTTTCAAAGTGTTATCTCTATTATTTTTTCCTGTAATCATAAAGACTTACGACCTTCTCCATCACCGCTTCCTCCGTCGGAATAAACCGCAACGCCTCGGTCGCGCCGGCTTCGTCGATGCCGGCCAGCCGTATGTACCGCTGCATGGTTTTCAAGTCTCTCCATCCGCATATCTTCATCACGACGGTCGCCAGGATGCCGGTCGAGATAAGCTGAGTGGCGAAGCACGCGCGTAGCGTATGAAATTTCACGGACGGCAAGCGATTGCCGAGGCAGAATCCGCGCAGGATTCGGGCCTGCTCGCCTTTGCCCCATTCCCAATGTCTCGGAAGTGCGGGCAGTGCGGGGCGCCGTTCGTGGGTGAGATCGGCCATGGGCGTATCTCCGACCATCGTTATTACGGGCACAAACAGTATCAGGGAATTCCGTTCCGATGCGCTGTCCGACGTTTCTTAGCGGAAGACGCGGAGGAGGCAATCGAAAGCCACTTGGCGTCCATCGCGCTTAATCCCAAGGGGCTCAAATCCGTCGAGGTGGCGATCGGGGTGAATATTGAATTGGAACTGGAGGACGTTCGCAAGGACAAGGAGCGCGTCCAGACACGCTTGCTGACCATCGATCAGGAAACGACTCGGGTCTTCCGAATGCTCGGTGAAATGGCCGAGGGGCATGGGCTCACCTTGGTGAAAGAACAGATCGAAGCGCTTGGCACAGAGAAGGCGGCACTCACGAAACGCATTCACGAAATCGAGGCTCGCATTCAAAAGTCTGCGTCCGCGAAGGAAGCGATGGACAACTTGAACGGGCAGATCGTTGAGTTTAAGAACGGCTGGCGAAAAGGAAGCCTTGCAGCAAAGAAGAGACTCCTCCGGGCCATCGTTGAGCGCATGGAAGTGCGCCCCGGCGTCCTCGGCGTCTATTATCTGGTTCTTTCGGACCACTGCTCAGAGGAAAGCGGGGGCAAGGTCTATCGCCCCGAATTCAAGACCAAAGGAAATTCTGTGATCCCTGCGGCCACATTTGATGTTGACGTAAAGAATGGGGTGACCGTTTGGTCAGTAGTCGAACCCTTGTGGTTGGACTTCCACGCAGATATCGCACCCCCGTCACTCCCCTTCTCTTATAAGTCCAAATCCCTTGAATCCAAAGAAAAAGACGCCATCAGCAATATCGAATTAAGGGCGAAATTGGAGCGGCTGCTGAGCCGCAAAAAACGCTCGCTGGAGCAGGCTGCCGCCGAGGTCGGCGTAAGCGTGACAACCGTTCGCCGGGTATGTCGAACCCTTGGGCTGGGCCGGTATGCTCCGAGCGCCCGGCGGAAGGGAGTACTTTCCCGGTCGTCGCAGGTGCCATTTGGATGGGTCGCGGAGCACGGCGTACTCCGTGAAGCCCCCTCCGAAATGAAGTGGGTCCGCGCCGCCCGAAACATGCGGGCTAAGAGGAAGAGCTATCACGCTATTGCGCGGCACTTTCAAGAGCGCGGCGTCCCCACTAAGAACGGCGGACGCTGGCACGCCAAGACGATTTACCAAATTTTCAACTTCAACTCCCGAACGCCAACTCGACGTAAAGGGAAATAACCAGGAGCCTTCTCGGGCAGGAGCCCGAGAAGGCGTCAGGACAAATGTCCTGTCTTGGAGCAGGATGCGGAAAAAGGAGCAGAGTATGCCGTCATTTTCTGAGATCATCGGAGTTATCGTAACCTTCATCGTCTTATCTACGGCGCCGGGGCATGGCGATGTCGTCTGGAAAGTCATCGGCGAGGTCCGGCGCGTGGCGATCTCGAACGCCCGGCAGGATTTCGGCTGCCCATCGGTTTTCAACCGTGATGCGTGCATGAACTACGATTCAGAACGATATCGATAGTGCAGCACGTTCCATTCATGGTATTGGAACCAAACGTATTATGGGGCCAAAGAAGTCTTCTCAATTTTATTCCAATGAAGAACTCAAGAAAATCAAGGAGCAATGGCTCGACGACAAGGCTCGGATTGACGCGGACCAAGCATTTGGTTACTACAGGGACAGGGATAAAGAGTACGAACGGCATCTCTGCAATGCGAATTTGAGAGTGCTATTTCGTCATACGGCGTGGCTTCGTAATCAGGGACGTGAGGGGAACGAACCGCGACTTTATCCTAAAGAGGAACCGCTGATTTCCAAGGTGTACCAGGGGATTATTCAAAATGGATATTACTCAAGATCTAAAGAAGAAGAGAGAAAAATCAGAGCGTGGCTCGGCAAAACGGTCTCGCGGCAGCACCGCCCCGGAAACCGTTGAATTGAACGGGAAGATTTATGAATTGCCACCGGACTACAATGAACTCGAGGAAATCAACTATGATGATCCTGGTGTTCAAAAGTGGCTCGCGGAAATAGAGGCCGAGAGTATTCGCAGGTACGGAAAAACGACGCATGAAGAGCTCGATTATATGTACCAACGTCGCCAAGAGTTGCAAAAGATTTATCCTTCGCAATCGGTAGTGGAACTCAATCAGATGGCTCTTGCGGAATTTCGGAGTGCCAGGAAATAGCTGCCGCTAATCCCTGTGCGTCGGATGACTATGAATCAGATACCCTCTTAAGCCGGCTCGGTCTTGTTGTTAACCACGGCGGGCTCGACGCATCTTGGGTCGCGTCTTTTTCGCCTTCGTACGTTTGACTACCGCTGATCGTAAGGGCTTCCGTGGTTTTGTAGCGATTCGCGACGTTTCTTTTGAGTCGGGCGCATCTAACGTGGCGGACCCAGAATCCAAGTCAATCCCAAAGAGACCGGAAAGGTTGCTGGATTTGAGCACCTTACCGGGCTTCGCGGTGCGCGCGACGGCGGTCGCCGTGCCCGCGGCCGTGATCAACTCGGAGTGATCGACGTTTCGGAGCTGGAAGAAAAGCTCGGGCTTTTCGTCCAGACGCGCGCCAACGCCATAGAGAACGGCGGCGACGTGTTTGCACATCGTTGCCCAATCCGGGCAGGAACAATCCATTGAAATATGCTTTGGCGACGGGAAAAGACCACGCTCCTTGCAGGTGATGATCTCCATGACACCGCGTGAGAATTTGCCTTGCAATAGCTCCACAAGCGAGTCGATCTGGCCTGAGCAGTGCCCAATAATGGCTTCCCAGCGGTTTTTTTCCAGCGCATGGATGCCGATCTTGACCTTGTAAAGGGATGACCCACTGACAAGCGCCGTGACCTCGCCTTTGCCGATTTGAAGATCGACGACCGAGCCGTTTCGAACATAAGTGCGGCCACGCGGCAGCCGGTTCTCGAAATCGCTGTAGGCTTCAAGGTTGTCGCACCAGGCTTTGCCCCAAAACGTCCGCGCGATCGCGCGGCCTTCAATTTGGACGGGGTTTACGGTCTTGCCCTTTTTTTGCATGGCCGCGACCTTTTTAGCAGCCTGCCGTCGGCGCTCGCCAACGGAGACGTAGGGAGCCCAGCCGCCGTAATATCCGCCATACCTTGCCATAAACCGTTACCTCTGTTTCCGTTTCAATGCTGAAAATAGACGGTCAGGATTCCTCAACCGCGCTTCGGATGTCAAGCGAGACGAGCTTGATGAGATCGGCGTTGGAAAGCTCCGTGAGGATCGCTTCACCACTGCCTTCCAAGACCTCTTTTGACATGCTTTGTTTTGAGGAAATCATCTCGTCGATCTTTTCCTCGATCGTGCCCTTGCAGATGAATTTGTGGACCAGGACATTGTTCCTCTGGCCGATGCGATACGCGCGATCGGTGGCCTGGTTTTCGACCGCCGGGTTCCACCAGCGGTCGAAATGAATGACGTGGCTCGCGGCGGTCAGATTCAGGCCCGTGCCGCCGGCCTTGAGGGAAAGGACGAAAAATGGCGCGCCCCGTTCGTCTTGAAAAGCATCAACCAGCTCTTTGCGGTTCTTGACGGCCGTCCCGCCATGAAGCACGAGGCCGGGCCTGCCGAAAACGCCCGCGAGGAATCGTGACAGGTGATCGGTCATCTCGCGAAATTGCGTGAAGACGAGAACCTTTTCCTGCCTGGCGGCGATTTCTTCGACGATTTCGCGCAGGCGGGCGAATTTCCCGCTGTCGGCGGGCTCATAGCGCCCATCCGCGAGCCATTGCGACGGGTGATTGCAGATTTGCTTGAAGCGCATGAGATACGCCAGCACCACGCCCCGGCGCTCGATGCCTTCGAGGGTCTCGATCTTCCTGGCCAACTCCTCGACCGATTGCTGATAGAGGGAGGCCTGGGTTTTCGAGAGCGCGCAGTACGCCGAAAGCTCGGTCTTATCGGGGAGATCACTCATAATGCGTTTATCGGTCTTAAGCCGCCGGAGAAGATAGGGACGGACGAGGTTTCTCAATGCGGCGTAGGTGCCGTGAGAATCGTCCTTCTCCACGCCCTTCACGAATCGCTCGAAATCCTTGCCGGTGCCCAGCAGCCCTGGGGCGAGGAAGTCGTAGAGCGACCAGAGGTCCGAAAGACGGTTTTCAACCGGCGTGCCCGTAAGTGCCAAGCGGTGGCTTCCCTTGAGAGCTTTAACCGCGCGCGTCTGCTTTGAGCCGGAGTTCTTGATCGCCTGCGCCTCGTCGATCACGACGCAGTTCCAGGAGGTTTCGGTCAGCCACGGCAGGCGCCCCAGATACCCGTAGGTCGTAATGACCAAATCGGTGTTCGCGAGTTCGGCCACGGTTAAGTTGGAGGCGGCGGACGAATTAGCGGATGGATGCGCGATCATGTAGCGCAAGCTTGGCGCGAATCGTTCGATCTCGGATTTCCAGTTGCCCAGGAGCGAGGCCGGCACCACGAGGAGATTTGGCGGGGCATTCCTTTGTCCGTCGCTCTTCAGCAAAATAAAAAGCGAGATGACCTGGATCGTTTTTCCTAAGCCCATGTCATCGGCAAGACACCCGCCAGCTTTCCATCCGGATCTTTGAGCTGTTCGAGGAGCTTTGAAAGCGCCTCGCCGGCCTTGACCTGAGCCCACTCGGACGCCGCACCCGAAAGCACGTCGCCTGAGCCACCGCCGATGGAAGCGCCCGAGAGCAGGCGCATCCCCTCGATGAACGAGATGCCACCGTCGGCGGCCGCGCGCTCGACGGACTTCCAGTGGTCGAGCACTTCCTTGAGCTTCTCCTGGTCGATCTCGACCCACTTTCCGCGAATGAGCGCGAGCCCGGCGGTCGATGAAAGGATTTGGCGTAGGTCTTTGTCGCTGAGCTGCTCCCCATCGAGGGTTAGCTTCACGGAAAATTCGAGCATGGAGTCAATCCCAAGGACGGAAGCCTTCTTGCCGCCGACCGTCACGGACACTTGAGGTCGAGGCGGCTTCTTGGCCTTCCACCAGTCGGGAACGCGGACGATGACGCCGGATGACTCGAAAACGGGTATGTCTTTCAGGAATGCGAACGCATCTTGCGGCGTCCAGGCGAGTGGATGAAAAATCTCGCCGGAATCGACAAGTGCCTTGAGAAACCGG
>JACPKS010000085.1 GCA_016186905.1 Deltaproteobacteria bacterium | reverse complement strand
CGATCAAATGGCCCGCGCCAAAACGACCGGCGTCGCCGAAAGTGCTAAACGCGCGTTCTGGGATCACCTGGTTTTCACGCGCATCGTGCGATTCGGACGGGACTTCAACAACGTCGCCCGCTACGTCGCGACCAACCTCTGGGAAGGCTTCGGCGTGCCCGTGCGCAAGTTTCTAGAAAGGGGGTTTCGGATTCTTGAAATCAGCGAGGACGGCGGGGTGTTCGTGCAGGCTCGCGCCAGCCCCGAAATTCTGGCCGCCATCATGCCGAAATAGGCACAGTCTCATTGCGTCTCAGGCGGCCTGCCGCAACCATCTCTCCGTTTCGCTTCGCCTATTTATGCAACAACGCCGAAATTGATCGCAGCCGCGCGGCTCACTCACCTCGAGCTAATCCCAAACTCCGTCACCACCCCGTAGTGATCGGATAGCCGCTTCGGCAGCCGCTTCAAGTGATACCGCTCGCGATCCGACTCCGGGATTGCGTCGCGAAAGACGATCTCGGACTTTAGAGCCGACACGCGCGGCGAGGGGCAATACAAGAGATAATCTTCGGTCTCGCTCGGAATCCCCGCGAAAATTCCGCCTGACACGTAAGGGTTCTCCGCGGAATACGTCGGAACGTTCTTATCGCGCACGCTCATCCCATTCGCGACGAGAAAGCTGTTCCGCATCTCCCCGCGGTCCGGGCACGCCCCCTCGACGAGCGCCCGATAATCGCGCGCGTACTCGGGCAGAAACCGGCCGCCGCCGCCGTACTCCTGGTAGTTCGCATTGAGATCGGCGCCCAGAATCACGACGTCCGACGTCGCGGTTGCGCGAATGAAATCGGCGAGCTCTTCGAGCTGCACCATGAGTTTCGCTTTCTGCACGCGGTCGTAACGATCGCGGTCCCGGTGAAAACCCACCGCCCCCATGTGCGCTTGAAAAAGATCGACCCCGCCCACGCCTGGCACGTCAAGCGCGATCCGCACCGCGCGCTTGCGCGTGAGCGCTTCATCCATGCGCGTGAACGGATGAAACGGCCGCGACCGCCTCACGCCCGTGATGCGAAACTTCGAAAGCACGAGCAGCCCGTCGCCCATGCTGGCCTTTTGGAGCGAGAAGCTCGAGAAGGGATAACCGCGCCGGACCATCGCGCGAACGATCGCTCTTTTCGTCAGATCGCTCCACACTTCCGAAAGCGTCATCACGTCGGCCTGGGTCGCCGCGAGATAATCGGGCAGTATGCGCAGACGCTCTTTGCGGTCTTTGGTGAGGTCGATACCGAGCGCTTTCAGCTGCCAGGCATTGAACTGCAGGATTTTCAGCGGGCGGACATCGGCGAGAGCGGCGCTTGGGTGGTTTGCGGAAACAGAAATTAGGACTAACGAAAGGAGATGACCGAAAAGCGAAGCCGTCCTAGCTTGTGCCATTCCGCTAAAGTATGGCTTGAGGCGCAACGGATGGCAACTACGCTGTGCGTAAATCGCTGCTTCAGGCCGATCGCGCGGAACCGCCCGCCCTCAATCGATTTTTCGCAGGTTGGCGACGTATCCGTCGAGCTTTACGCGCTCTTTGGCGGCGCACGACTCGAAATAAGCCGCCATTCTCGCAATCGAGGCGAGATTCGACGACTTCGCTTCGCTCAGAAAGACGGAAGACGGAAGCAAGCTCAAAACGCCGCCGAGCTCAACATGGTTCATCTCGAGGAAAAGCGTTTCGCCTTTCAAGGGAATGAAGCGGGTTTCGGTGAACATCTTCTCGACGAGCGGCACTTTGATTCCGGTGAAACTGAACGCATAGGATTTGGCGTGCTCGTCGAGCGCGAAAAGCACCTTGAACTTGCTTTGGGTCTCGCCCATCCATTTCAGGCGCGTGCGGTACTCCACGAAGTACGCGCGGCTTCCCAGCGACGGATCCGATTTATCGACGGTTTTTTTTGCGCCCAGAAAAACTTCCGGATCGGCATAGAGTTTCGCCGTTTGATCGACGGCCAGAAAGATCGCCGCGGCTTCTTCAGGCGTGATCCTGATCCGCTTGAAGGTGTAGCTGCGGTAGGCGTCGTCGCCGAGCTCTTTGGTTTTGTATACCGTTTCGCCCTTGCCCAAGGCCGACTTCTCCGCGGCGCTCAGGTCATCGTACCCCACGTCGAGCGTGACCGAAGCGGCGGCAGCGGGCGATGAAACCGCCATGAGAAGCGAACAAACGAGAAGCAGCGCCGAATTCGCGACAAATACCATGCTTCGGATCTTCAAACGACGGAACATGCTCGAATCCACCTTTGCCATACTGCGAATAGGGCAAATGCGCGTTTTATGCCAAGTAATCGGGGGCGAAAGCCGGTTATATCATGTCTGGCGAAAATCATTGTCGAAGGATTGGACACATGTCTGCGCGGTAACGAAAAATGCAGTGACGAAAATGCGCGATCGATGACGAAAACAGGGAGCTTCTTTCCGTTACCACTGTACCTTCTTCTACCTTAGAATCGAGGACGTGAACCGCGCCACACTCGCCCGCTGGCAGAAATCCCCGACAAGCCTTCGCTTCAACGCCTACTGCGTTTTCGCGGCGTTCAGCACGTACTTCTGCATGTACGCGTTTCGAAAACCGTTCCTGGTCGGCGCGTACGCCGGAAAAGTGCACCTGCCGCTGCTTCCCGAGATCGACCACAAAATCATCCTCATCATCGCGCAGGTCATCGGCTACACGCTCTCGAAATTCATCGGCATTAAAGTCGTATCCGAGGCGGGCGCCAAACGTCGCGCGGCGAGCATCGTCGCCATGATCGCGTTCGCCGAAGTCTGTCTTCTGGGATTCGCGCTTGTGCCGGCGCCCTTCGACATTCTCTTTCTCTTTTTGAACGGGATCCCGCTCGGGATGATCTGGGGCCTCGTCTTCGGCTATCTCGAAGGCCGCCGCTCCTCCGAAATCCTGGGCGTGGGACTGAGCGCGAGCTACATCGTCGCGAGCGGCGCGGTCAAAAGCGCGGGCCAGTGGATCTTGAATCTCGGCATCGCCGAGCGCTGGATGCCGTTTGCGACGGGACTCGTATTTTTTCCGGCGTTCCTGCTTTGCGTGCAACTGTTGCGCACGATCCCGCCGCCCAACGCCGAAGACGTGAAGTTCAGAACCGCGCGCGTGCCGATGGACGCAACCGAGCGAAAAAGGTTTTTCAGGATGTTCGCGCCCGGCCTCGTGACGCTCACCGGCGTTCACGTGTTTCTCACCGCGTACCGCGATTTTCGCGATAACTTCGCCCGCGAAATCTGGCAGGAACTGGGCTACGGCGGCCAACCCGCGATTTTCACCGTCACCGAGCTTCCGATCGCGTTCATCGTTCTCGTCGTGCTCGGCGCGCTGATGATCGTGCGCGACAACAAAAAGGCCGTGACCGTCGTTCACGCGCTGATGCTCGCGGGCACCGCGCTCGTCGGATTCGCGACCGCCGCGTTCCAGGCGCAGCTCATCTCGCCGGTCGTATGGATGACGGCGGTCGGCCTCGGGATGTACGTCGCTTACGTCCCCTACGGCTGCATCCTTTTCGACCGCATCATCGCGGCAACCGGGTTCGCGGGCACCGCGGGTTTCATGATGTACGTCACCGACGCGTTCGGATACCTGGGGAGCGTCGCCCTCACGCTCTTCCGCAACCTCGGCCACCCCGAGCTGAACTGGCTCGTTTTTTTCACGCGCTTCAGCTACGCGGTTTCGATCGTCGCGGCAACGGCGTTTCTATTCTCGCTCATTTATTTTCGGCGAAGTCATCGAGTAAAATCCGAAGCTCGCGCTTGAACCGCGTAAATCCTAGCCGCTCGCGAAGCACGGCGACTTCACGGCCGGAAATTTCAGGCGCCGCGAGCGTTTCTCGAATCGCGACGAGAAATTTGGGCAAGTCGGTCGCGTCGACCGCGCGACCGCCCCACTCCGGGCCCGCGAACGCGCGCGTGGATTCGAGATCGGGCACCACGCAGCGCCGTCCGAGCGCGAAGCACTCCAATACGAAGGAAGGAAGAATTTCATTGCAGATCGACGCGAGCACTCCGATTTTCGACGAAAGAATCTGGCCGAGAACTTGTCGATGACTGTAACCTGGAAAAAAATACAGGTTCGACAGCCGCGCGGACGCCTCGTCAAGCGCGTTGCGTTCGGGCCCGTCACCCGCGATCGCGAATTTCAAATCCGGCGCGGCTTCCACCGCGCGCAGAAGCTGCGCGATTCCTTTTTCGTGTGAAAGCCTTCCCGCGTAAAAGACGTCGACGGCCGGACCGACGGGATCGAGTTCCCGCTCATCCCCCAACTCGACCGGATTCAAAAGATACGTAACCCGCGCGGGATCCGCGCCCCAGCGCACGATCTCTTCCTTGATGTAAGGAGACGGCGCGACGAAACGCCGGACCGCCCGTCGATAAAGATCGCCCGCGTGCATCTCCCGCAACGCCAGCGCGTGGTACGTCGACTTCGTGAAATCGCCGTTGCAGTTGTATGCGATGGGCCGCCAGGGCATGCGGCTCGCGAAACAATCCTTGCACACGCGCCCATCCCTCAAAGCCAGTCCGTTCGTGCAAAAAAATCGGTGGTTGTGCACTGTCATCAGAAGCGGCACCTTCTGGTCCAAAACCCAGCGGAAAAACCGTGGACCCAGCAGCGGAAACGCGTTGTGCAGGTGGATGAAATCCGGGCGCTCCCGATTCCATAGCGCCTCAAGACCCACGGCATCGCCACCGCCGGGCAAAAGCGAACACACCGACGCTCCGAGTAACTTCTCGGGCGGCCGCCGATCCTCCGGGAAAACCACGGTATCCGCGCCCAGCTCGCGATACGCCCGCGCGAGCACGTCGACATGCACGTCTTCGCCACCGCGATGGCCGTACGGAACATGCGCAAGCAGCACCTTCATTGCGGAAAAACCCCCGGCTTGAGTTTAGCACAGGTTCGCGCTAAGCCTTGAATATCCCATGATCTCTTTCACAAAAGCCGAAGCTCCGCCGACGCTTGACCCCAGGGAAGCCACTTCCGCCGCGCTCTTCCCGTTGCGCGCGGCGTTTGGACGCGTCATTACGCTTTCCCAAGTCATCGCCGACGCCCTCACCATTTTCGCCTGCTACATGGGAAGCTACATCTATTACACCGAGATTTACGGCGGCTGGTCTCCGCAGACTCTGCCTCAGTTCGCGGCGCTCTCGTGCGTGATCGCGTTGCTTTACGTTTTCATCATCGACCGTGTCGGCCTTTATCGCCGCGAAATCAGCCTGCTCAACATCAAAGAGCTGCGCGGAATTTTTCACGTGGGCCTCTACGCGGCGGCGATCATCTTAAGCGCCACGTTCTACGTGCGCTTCATGACGCTGTCGCGACTGACGTTCACGATCGCGATGATCGCCACGCCGATCGCATTGCTTTTGCAGCGGCGGATTTTTTACAAGATTCACGTCCTGTTTCACATCAAAGGCTGGTCGCAGACGAAGGTCTTGATTTACGGCGCGGGTAGAATCGGCGTGCACCTCGCGAAGCGCCTCTTCCAGAGCCCCTCTCTGGGGATGCTGCCCGTCGGGTTCCTGGACGACGACACCGCGAGGCACCAGCACATCGTCAAAGCGAACGAGATGGGCCCAAAACACGGACTGCCCGTGCTCGGCGGCGAGGAAATGCTCGCGCGATGCCCGGCTCTCGGCATCGACCAGGTCATCATCGCGCTGCCAATGGCGAGGTTCGATCGCAACCAGCGACTCGTCGAGCTCTGCGTGGCGAACCAGGTCAAATACGCGATCGTTCCGAACTCGTACGATCAGTTCATCCAGCAGATCGAAATGTTCGAGATCGGCGGAATCCCGATCTTGCGCCGCCGGCAGAACCACGCAAGCTACGTATACCTCGCTCTCAAGCGCGTTTTGGATTTCTTCGTTTCTCTCGGCTTGATCGCCGCGCTCTCGCCGCTGTATCTGGTGATCGGGCTCGCGATCAAGCTTGAATCCAAGGGTCCGGTCATCTTCAAGCAAAAGCGCGTGGGCCTTCGCGGGCGTGAATTCAGCTTCTACAAATTCCGCAGCATGTTCACCGACGCCGAAAAATACGCGCGCACGCCGTCCGATCCATCCGATCCGCGCATCACGGGAGCCGGCCGCTGGCTGCGCCGCACGAGCTTCGACGAGCTTCCCCAGCTCTTCAACGTTTTGCGCGGAGACATGAGCCTCGTCGGCCCGCGGCCCGAGATGCCGTTCATCGTGAGCAAGTACACGCCGCTTGAGCGCCTCCGCCTGGAAGCCAAGCCCGGCATCACCGGCGTGTGGCAGATCAGCTGCGCGCGCGGCGAGCCGATCCACACGAACATGGAGTACGATCTCTTTTATCTGCGGAATCGTTCGATGCTGCTTGATCTCGCGATCCTGGCGAAGACCGCGTGGTCGGTCGTTCGCGGCATCGGGGCCATATGATCGAAACCCCGGACATTCCGTTTTCGCGCCCCTGCTTTCTCGGACCCGAGCTCGATTACGTCCGCCAAGCCGTCGAAAGCGGCGGAACGCTCGCCGGCGGAGGGCTTTTCAACAAGACTTGCGAGCGCATTCTCGGCGAGCGGCTCGGCTCGCCGGCTCTGCTCACCACCTCGGGCACGCACGCGCTCGAGCTCGCGGCGATGCTGCTCGACCTGAAAGACGGCGACGAGATCATCGCGCCGAGCTTCACTTTCGTTTCTTCAGTGAACGCGTTTCTCCTTCGCGGAGCGCGCCCGCGCTTCGTCGACAACGATCGCTTCGGAAACATCGATCTCGACCAGGTCGAAGCGGCGATCACGCCGAAAACACGGGCGGTGGCCGTCGTGCATTACGCTGGAAACTCCTGCGACATGGAACGGCTCGCGAAAATTTGCCGGGCGCGCGGCGTAGCGCTCGTCGAAGACGCGGCGCAGTCGCTGGGCGCGCGCTACAGCGGAAAACCGCTCGGCACCTTCGGCGCGTTCGGCTGCGTTTCGTTCCACGACACGAAAAATCTCACGTGCGGCGAAGGCGGCGCGCTCATCGTCAACGACCGCGACAAACTCGCGCGCGCGGAAATTCTCCGGGAAAAGGGAACGAATCGCAGCCAGTTTTTGCAGGGCCTCGTCGA
This sequence comes from Deltaproteobacteria bacterium, assembly GCA_016186905.1. Taxonomy (GTDB): domain Bacteria; phylum Bdellovibrionota; class UBA1018; order UBA1018; family UBA923; genus JACPKS01. Next base: position 3,613 of record JACPKS010000085.1, on the reverse strand, counting down.
CAAGTACACCTGGATCGACGTGGGTTCGAGCTACGTGCTCTCGGAGCTCAACGCGGCTTATCTCCTCGCGCAGCTCGAACGCATCGACGCCATCACGGAGGCGCGCGGAAAAATCTGGAAACGCTATCGCGAGGAGCTCGCGGCCTCGGCGCGCGGCCTCGGCGCCGAGCTCCTTGATACGCCTCCGGGCTGCACGCCGAACTACCACGCCTTCGGCATCGTCTTCGCGTCCCCCGGCGTCCGCGCGAAATTCATCGCGCACATGAAATCGCGCGGCGTTACGACACCCTTCCACTACGTGGCCCTTCACACTTCCCCGTACGGCAAAAAATTCCTTATGGGAAAAGAATCGCTGGCCAACTGCATGCGCCTTTCGGACGGTCTCGTGCGCCTTCCGATTTTTCACGGCTTGGGCGACGACGAACAGACCTACATCATCAAGGAAATCCGTAATTTCGCCGACAAGAGGGCGTGAACAAGGCGAAGTCCCATAAATCTTATCCCGCCCTGCGCCTGTATACGGCGGTTCTCGACCACCTCGACGAAGGCGTCACCATCGCGACCGAAGACGGCGTGATTCTTTACGCGAACTCCGCCGACGAGGCGACCTTCGGATGCATGCGCTCCGAGCTGATCGGAAAGCAAGTCGCTTCATTCATGGCTCAAACCCCGAAAGAGGCCAAGCTCTTGCTCGGAAAAATCAAAAAGAAGCACTCCACGGGCGAAACATGGTCGGGGGAAATTCGATGTCTTCGCGGGGATGGCACCACTTTCTTGTCCCGCGCGAAAATCAGCTCGATTCAGATCGACGGGGCCGGTTATTGGGTTTGCGTCAAAGAAGACGTCACCGGCAAAAAGCGCTTGATCCGCAGGCAGGCGATCACCCGTGCCGTCGACAACTTTCTCGTAAGCTCCCCTGCAAGCGAGGAAATCTTTCCCGCGATCCTGAAGATCATGTGCACGCGCCTGAAATGGGCCTTCGGCGCGGTCTGGACGATCGACTCGCGGATCGGCCAGCTGCGCTGTCAATCCACCTGGTCGGCCGCGCCCCAGACGACGCGTGACTATGAGGCCGCGACGAGAACGGCCGCGCTCACGCCGGGAATCGGATTGCCCGGCCAGGCCTGGCAGGCGCACGGTCCGCATTGGAATCAGGACATCGCCACGGGCGGCAAATATCCCCGCTCTGAGGCCGCCGCCAAATCAAGACTCCACGGCTCACTCGCGTTTCCGATCATGCTCGAAAACCGCGTGCTCTGCGTGATCGAGATCGTCAGCTCCGAGGTCGAAGAGCCCGATCAGCAGCTGCTGGCGACCTGCGCCCAGATCAGCACGCGGGTCGGCGAATATCTGCAGCGAAAGCAGTTCGAGGAAGCGCTCCGCCGCAGCGAAGCGCGCTACGGCGAAATCGTCGAGGAGGCGCAGGAAGGGATCTGGGTTCTCAACGACGCGGGAGTCACGACTTACGCCAACCCCGCCATGTTTCGGATACTCGGCTACGACTACAGCGAAATGATCGGGCGCCCGATCGAGGATTTTCTTTTTGAAGAAGACCGGCATGACGTCGCGGTAAAATTCGAGCGCCGAAAAAAAGGCATCGCCGAAAAATTCGAACGTCGCCTGCGCCATAAAAGCGGTTCCGAGGTGTTTTGCATCATCTCAAGCCGTCCGGTCATGGGTTCTTCCGGAAAAATGATTTCCATCATCGCGCTGGTCTCGGACATCACCGAAAGCAAGATCAAGGAACGGCTCATCGCCGATCAGCAGACGAAGATGATCGCGGTTTCAAAGATGTCGGCGCTCGGCGAAATGGCCGGCGGCATCGCCCACGAGGTGAACACGCCACTCGGCATCATCTGCATGAAGACGGCTCAGCTCAAGATGCGCGTTCAGGAAAAGCGAATCGACCGCCCGAAAATAATCGAGGTCATCGAGAGCATCGAATCGACGTCGTTTCGGATCGCGCGGATCATCAAAGGCCTGCGCGCGTTCGCTCGCGAGGGGGCGACCGACCCCTTCCAGCAGGTGAGCTTGAAGACGATCGTCGAAGACACCCTCGTGTTCTGCTCGGAACGTTTCAAAGACCACAACATCAAGCTGGAACTGCCGGATATTTCCGAGGCGCTTCTGATCGAGTGCAGCCCGACTCAAGTCTCCCAGGTTTTGCTGAACCTTCTCAATAACGCGTGCGACGCGGTCATTGATCTCGGAAATAAGTGGATCCGCATCGACGTTCGCGACGCGGGCGAGACGGTCGAGCTCGCCGTGGCCGACAGCGGGCCCGGCATCCCGCCGGAGATGCGGGAGAAAATCATGCAGCCGTTTTTCACGTCAAAAGCCGTCGGAAAGGGAACGGGGCTGGGACTTGGCATTTCCAAGGGCATCATCGAGAGTCATTCCGGAACGCTCTTTCTCGATGCGTCGTGCCCGAATACCCGCTTCGTCATCGTGCTTCCGAAGCGGCAAAACGATCTTCTGCGCATGGCCGCGTGAGGAGCGCGCGAGCGAACCGCCGGTTCGCCCGCGCTCGCTTCACCATCAACGAAAGCAGCCGGTACCCACGGTACCGATTCGCTGAACGATCCACTCCGCTTCGCGAAAGGCCGCGTTGACGGCTTCGAATTCCGAAGGATATTCGTAGCGGCTTCCCGAAAGGTACGCGTTTATGCGCGCGCAGAGCTGTTCGAGCTGGATGATCTCGCACGCGTAACGGCGCGACCAGAGCGAGCCGCGCAGGTCTTGCGCGGTAGCACCCGCGGTCATCGCCAGCGCCGTCAAAAACGCCCGCGGAACGCCCACGGGCGTGACGCGATAGCCGGTGTTTTCGGCAAGCGTGTACAGCACGTTGGTGAGCTGTTCTTTCGCGAACTCCGTGAACTTCCGCTCGAAGAGCGTCTCGTTGAAATCCCCGCACATCCCGCAGTTCTGGTACGGAATATAAAACGGCAGATCGAGATCCCGCGCCACGCGCGCGATGAAGTCGTAATACTTAAAGAGAAAGTACACCACCGTGCGCGGTCCGCTCGGGTCGCCCGCTGAAGCGGAGTCAATCGCCGCCGCCAGCGTGATTCCGCGCTGGATCGCCCGCGCGGTGATCGGGCCGGTGCCGCGAAATTGCGACGAGCTCGCGCCCGCTTGCGTAAGCCCGGTCACCAGATGCTGCTTCGTGACCGCGTAATCGCCGTACGCGTACGCCATGCGCGCGCGCATGCGGGCCTGGTCGAGAACCCGCAGCGCGTTATTGCACCACGCGCTCATCGGGTCGCCGGGATACATCGGCTGCGTGCCGAAGTTCGGCACGCCAAAATTCGGCGAACCGTAGCCCATCTGGCCGTAGCCCATCGGATCACCGATCACCGTCTGCGCATTCGCCGGCAGCGTTGCCGGCCCCATCGTAGTCTGTGAAAAAGCCGAAACCGCGATCGTCATCGCGAGCATCGCGGAAAGAAAAAACGACTTCATAAAACCTCCGTTTGCGTTGAACTCAATTGTCCAATCGTCGCGAAGGAATTTACTCTGACTCACCGCCCGTCGCAATCGACTAAGTGCGTCAAGTCAATGAAACCGTGGCGGATTGTCTACAGGGCTAGGGGAAGATTTGGCAGGCGTTTCG
>JACPKS010000081.1 GCA_016186905.1 Deltaproteobacteria bacterium | reverse complement strand
ATTGCCTGAGTTCCAGATGTTGCTACCGCTTGCACTGGTGCCTCCTGTGAACTCTGTCTGACCTGCATTCGGATCCTGCATCACGTACGGTTGACCACGTGCTGAACTTTGCAGCACGCAAACCGCGCCAATGCCAAAACATGCAACGACCCTAAACGAAATGACCTTCATACACTTCCCCCGTCACTCAATTGTAGACTGAATTGATCGGATATTGAAAGGGAATTTTTGTGCCCCATAAACCCACATAATACCGATAAGTTATACCCTTCGACCGATCCGCACGGCCCAAACGAGGCAAGGATGCTCCTGCGCGCGGTTTTACCGGTCAAATTCTCCGGAAGAGAGAAGTTTGAGAAAGTCCTCGAGAAGTCGGGATTAAGTTAGGCTCCCAGCCCATAGCTGCCGTAGAAAGTCCTTGCATGGCAAGCAGCGGATCCCGTCTTGAAGCTGTCTGGGCTGGGGCGTCTGGCACACCAGGAGCATTCGCCCGGGCGAATGCTCCTGCCCGAGCGCACGGAGCCCCTTGAGATCATCGGAGCTCACGCGATCCGTCGACTTGAACTCGATGGCAAGCTGCATATTGCCCACGATAAGATCCACCTCGAAATCAGACGTGGTGCGCCAGTAGGAGAGCTTGAGATTGGAGTGTGTATACGCCAGATACGCCCGGATCTCATGGATCAGGAAAGTTTCGAAAAGATTCCCAAACTCCCTTGTTTTGGCGGGAACATGAGGCAAGCCTTTCAGGTGCCGGACGACCCCCGGATCAAAGAGGTAGAACTTCGCCGTTTCGATGAGCTTGCGCGTTTTAACCCGCGTCCAAGGATTGAGCGAAAAGCCGATCAGGGTGTCTTCCAGGATCTGGTAGTATTCCCTCACCGTCTTGGGCGAAACTCCGCAGTCCGCGCCGACCTTGGCATAATTGAGAAGCTCGCCGTTCATCAGCGCGGCGGTTTCGAGGAAGCGGTGAAAAGACTGGAGCTTTCGGATCCGCGACTCCTCGATGATTTCCTCCTGAAGATACTGCTCGACATAGGCTTTCAGAAACCGATCGGGATTTTTGCTCAAATAATGTTGGGGAATCAACCCGGCATTGAGAGCTTTGCCAAGATCGAAGTCGCCGAGTTCGGCGGACACCAGCGGAAATAGATCGGTTCGCAGGGCGCGGCCGCCAAGGAGATTGGCCGCGCCTCGCTTGAGCTTTCTCGGCGAAGAACCGCAAAGGATGAATCGGGTTTTCGTGTTCTCGATCAGCCAGTGAGCCTCGTCCAGGAGTTCGGGAACTTTCTGGATCTCATCCAGGATCACGAGCTTCGGCGCGCGGGCCAGAACCTCCTGCCTCAAGAGAGCGGGGTTGAGCCTGAGCTCCGCCCGGACATCGGACATGAGGAGGTCGTAACGCAAGGCATGCGGAAACCGCTGGGCAAGAAGCGTGGTCTTGCCTGTCTTTCTGGGCCCAAAAACAACCAAGGCCCGGGCCTCGTCAAAATCCAACGGGCAACGACGGCGCACGGCGGATAATAAACGGGATGCCATAGTCTGATTATAATTATAAACGGGATGTCATGTCGATGTTATAATCAGCGCACAACGTGATGCAAGGCTCTGGTTCTTCTGGCTTGAAGCACCAGAGCGGGAGTCCATAATCGTTAACCGATAGCAACAAAAGAGCTTTTTCCTGTTCGGAGCCCCGGCACGGGCGAAATCCAGCCGGGTGAGGGCCGCGTCACCAACGCTACAAATCAAACTCGCCGCGCGAGAGAAGCCCCCCTTCTCTGACGATCGATCATGTTCCGCAGAAAAGACGGATCCTCCAGCTGATTATCATGATAATCCGCGGTTGTGAAGCTGGCCCAGCAGTCGCGGCAGATGTTGCGTCAGATAGAACGGGATCGAGATCAGCCCCGGCGTGAAGCGCGGCGGCTGGCTGCAAATCCGGATACCGCACGTCGAGGCCGTCTTTTCTTTCAGGTAAAGCTGCATGCTTTTGAGCCGGCCGGTTTTCCCTGATTTTACTTCAATGGGGAAGATGTTTGTTCCGCTTTGAACGAGAAAATCGACTTCGGCTTCCGAGCCGGGCGCTTGGCGAACCCAATAGTACAGCGCTGGATCGACATAGTGCGGACCGAGCGTGCGTAAAAGTTGCCCGACGAGCTGTTCGGCGATGGCGCCCTCGTTGACCAGGGTCAGGTCGGGCTCGCGAAGTAAATCCGAGTATCCCAGATTCAGGCTTGCCATCATCAGGCCGGTGTCGGCCGCGATGACTTTGAATGTTTTGCCGCCGCTCTCGGCGGAAAGAGGGATCCCATTGCCATGCGAGGCGGAGACCTTATGGCATACTCGCGCCTGGCAAAGCAGGTTCAGCGCGGTCTTTAACGGCGCGGTCTGTTCTTCTTTGTCTACCCTGCTGAATACGAATTTCTGTCCGACCATTCTTGGAATCGCATTCAGAACTTTCAGCAGTCGCGAGTGGGGCACTCTGCCCGCGTATTTCGCGAAGTCATCGCGATACGTCGTAAGCAGGTCGTATTGGAGCTGTTGGCATTCGAGATAGGAGTGGCTCTTGCGGTATTTTTCGACCGCTGCAGGCATTCCGCCGATCATGACATATTCACGGCATAATCCGATGAGCTTCTCATGCAGTGGCATTGGAATAGGCCGGTCTGGATTCCAATTCCGCAGAAAATCACGGGTTGGAGATGAATCAGCGTCATCGGGAGCTTCCAGCGCCTCAATGAATTCCTCAAAAGAAAGCGGCTCAAGATAAAGATAACTGATCCGTCCGACAGGCATGCTGAACGTGTGTTCGTCCAAAGTAAAATCCAAAAGAGATCCCGCCGCGACGATGTGCAAGGAGGGAATTTCCTCGTAAAAATAGCGCAATTTGGCGAGCGCCTCGGGCGCGGCTTGAATTTCATCCAGGAATAAAAGGGTTTTTCCCGGTTCGATGCGTTTGCCGGTGAGTGCTTCGATCGCGCGAAGATTGGCCCGAGGTGAAGGGTCGGCAAAAAGCTCGGCTGAGCGCAGCGTGCGCTCCAAATTGAGTGTTACGCATCGACCAATGTGTTTGTTGCCAAAGGATTCGATCAGCCAGGTTTTTCCAACTTGTCTGGCGCCTCGCAAAATAAGCGGACGGCGTTCTTGTGAATCAGCCCATTGTTTTAATGAATTATAAACGTCCCTTTTCATGACTCATATATTAAAACAACCGGCTATTTTATTAAAGCACTAAATTCATGTAAAAATGGAGATATGATCTCCAAAATGCGTGGCGTCCCTATGATGGTCTTTTATATCTGTTCTTTTGGCTTTCAGCCCGCCCTTGACCGGTCAAACTCAGGACGAAACGCGCGCTAACGCGGCAGCGCGCAACAGCGCTTGAGCGCGGGAATGAAAACCACCGTCGGACCGCACGCCACCCACTGGTCCTTTGCGATCTCCCTCGCGCACCAATCCTTCTGCGCTGCCGTCGAATGCGGCACGCAGCCCGGCACCTCAACACACTTCCGCTTGCAACAGAATTTGTTTGGAGCGGCTGCCGTGCTGGCGGAGCCCGCCTCGAACTCATAGCCCGGCGGGCACTGCTTCGCCAACTCCACCAACGTAAATGCCCCCGCGGGCAGCGCGCCCAGCGTCAACCCCACGATCATCCATCCAAAAAGTTTTTTCATACTCCCTCCAAAATGGAACGCACTCACCTTTTGACTTTGCAGCAGCGCTTGAGTTGCGGGTCGAACAGGGCTCCAGGGCAGGCCTCCGCCTTGCCGTCACGCTCCCTGACGCATTGTTCGCCGCAGGGCAGGCACCCCGGTACGGCCTCGCATGTTCTCACGCAACAGAATTTGGCCTCGTCAGAGCCCTGAGCCAGCGCGAATCCCGGCGGACACGGCTTCACCAACGTAAATGCCATCGCGGGTAGCGCGCCCAGCGTCAACCCCACGATCATCCATCCAATAAGTTTTTTCATACTCCCTCCTACAGGAACTATAGTTTCGGTTGATATTGTACACCTGAATGCAGGGCCGGTGCACTAGTCTGATTTTTCCAAGGAAAATCCAGCGCTTATTATGAAGCCAGGGCGCTGTTGCATAAATAGGCGAAGCGAAACGGGGAGATGGCCGGAGTCGCGGTTAGGCAACCGGATAGGACTCAGGCATTCCCAGCGCGGTCATTTTGTTCAGGATCAGGGTTTTGATTTTCGCTTCGCTCGCTGTGTAGCGCGTAGCGGAAAACGAAACAGGCTGCGAAGGGCGAGCGCCACCTCAATAACTGCCGGCTATAAACATTGGGGCGGCCGGGTGCGCGATGATGCGGAGTAGGTTTCGCGTACCAATTCTTTCGTGTTTCGTCGCAAAACCAGAGCGTCAGGTTCCCGCGATTGATCAGGCTTCGGTCGTAACTCTTCCAGTTGGCAATCCTGTATTGGATTCAATCGTAATACCGAGGGTGCCGCGCACGGCGGCAGCCGCGCCCGTGGAAAACGCAAAACCCGCCGCCCCTTTGATCCGAAACAAGCGCTGCACGTGGTGTTGAGATCCTCGAAAGCCAGGGGAGAGTTCTCCATGCTGCGTCCGCGGCACTGCAATCACATCCGCAACCTCGTGAGAAGGCTGAAACTGCGCTGGAATGTCTCGGTCTACCGCTACGCCAACGTCGGCAATCACCTGCATCTGCTGATTCGCGCGAAAACGCGCAAGCAGTGGCAGGGGTTTATCCGCGAACTGGCCGGCGGCATCGCGATGATCGTGACGGGCGCTAGAAAGGGCGCGGCTTTTCCTCGCGATCAAATGGCCCGCTCTAAAGCGGCCTGCGTCACTGAGAGTGCCAAACGCGCGTTCTGGGATCACCTGGTTTTCACGCGCATCGTGCGCTTCGGCCGCGACTTCAACAACGTTGCCCGCTACGTGGCGACTAACCTCTGGGAAGGCTTCGGCGTGCCCGTGCGCAAGTTTCTCGAAAGGGGATTTCGGATTCTTGAAATCAGCGATGACGGCGGGGTGTTCGTGCAGGCTCGCGCCAGCCCCGAAGTCCTGGCCGCCCTCAAGCCGGGGTAGGCACCGCGGGCATTGCGATTTAGGCAGTCCCGCAACCAAACCCCTACTACCCCGTTTCTCCTCGCCTATTTATGCAACAACGCCTGAAGCCGGCTGCAATATCAACACGGCAGCTTTGCGCATGCCTTGCCGTATATCCAATAGCCGGCAAACCCGCCGTTGACGGTCAAGCTTTGCCGCGGTAAAAAGTGATTTGGATACGGGGCTGTAGCTCAGCTGGGAGAGCGCCACAATGGCATTGTGGAGGCCGTCGGTTCGATCCCGATCAGCTCCACCATTACATGCCGAGCCAGGCTGGCGAGAGGCAGTGCAGGATGCACAAAGTGGATACCGCCCCCACAGGAGGGTCGCAGGATGTGGCTGAAACGTTCCGCTCCGAAAAAAAACAAGCGCAGGTTTCCGAGAATCGAGATCCCGTTCAAGCGCGCGCGCGCCGAGATCCGGCGCAAGCTGAACGGCGAAACCACCGCGAGCCGCGTTTTCTTGAGCGACATCAGCATCACCGGAGTGGGCCTGTTCGCGGAAGCGCCGCTGCCCTCTGGCGAGCACGTAACACTCACCGTTTTGGCCGATGAGCCGCTCGTCATCCGCGGAGTTGTGGTATGGTGCTCTCCGTACACGTTGAATATGAAAATTCTCAGCACTGAGTCTTTCACTTATCGGATGGGAATCCGCTTCGAGTTCAACTCCTCGCAGGAAGTGTACGAGATGATGGATTACTGCACGCGCCTGCGCACCCCTGCGCCGCCCGCGAACTGAGGCTGGTCCCATAGTTAGCGCGACGGCGGCAAAACGCGACAGGTGTCGCGTTTTGATCGCGCGCGGATGCGCGAGAAAGCGCTGCGAGTTTACGAGCGAGCTTTCGGAGAGCTAGGCGCGAAGCGCCTCGCACCAGTTGAGCGGTATGAGTGGTCCCATAGTTAAATGGATATAACGGAGCTTTCCTAAAGCTTTGTTCCAAGTTCGATTCTTGGTGGGACCACCATTTACCGACAACGTATTTTGGAGTGAAGAAGAATTTCGAGGCGACTGAAGTCATCCAACCTAGTCATCGCTCAACCCTTTGATGCGTTTCTGCGGCAGCGGCGAGCCGACTGACATCAGCTGCCTGATGGCTTCGAAAACGGCCTTAAACCGACGGTCATATTTTCTTTCGAGTTGGTCGAGGCGCTTGGCGAGCTCTTTGTGCGTTTCGAGCATTTCGCGGATTTTCACGAAGGTGCGCATGATCGCGATGTTAACCTGAACCGCGCGTTCACTATTCAGTACGCTTGAGAGCATCGCAACGCCTTGCTCGGTAAAGGCAAGCGGTAGGTATTTTCGATGCTGTCCGCGCCCAGTCTTTAAGATCACAATTTGTGATCTTAAAGACTCATGCTCGGCATCGGTCAACTGGAACATGAAATCCGCGGGGAACCGCTTTGCGTTCCGCCGAACCGCCTGATTTATCGCGCGAGTCTCCACCCCATACAGGGTTGCAAGATCGCTATCGAGCATGACCCGATGTCCACGGATAAAATAAATTCTATGGCTGATTTCCTTGGTTGAAAGCGAGGCCTCGCCCATCAATTTTCTTTATCCCCGCCAATCCTTCCTTTTCGCAGGGTTCGGCCTGGCTTCTGAGCCCGAGCGTCCGCGCCCGGACCCGGCGATTCGGGACCGACGACCTGCTTGCTGAGCAGCGATGGCGGCGTCTCTACGTTAAACAGATCCACGAGCGCATGAAGATAAGTGGACTCGAAATTATTTACCCTGAGCGCGCACATCCATTCGATCGCTTCTTTCGGTGAAGTCCCTCTATCTCCGAAAGCACCCATGATCGAATTACAGAAGACGTCGGCGACGGAGATCAGCTTCGCCACGGGATGAATTTGGGATTTCTTCAATCCAGCGGGATAACCTGTCCCTTCGCAGTTCTCATGATGGTGAAGGATGATCTGGCCGATGTCGGATGGAATCGATCGGATCTTACTTATGACAGCAGCTCCCGTCGCGGGGTGATCCTGATAAAGTTTATCCT
>JACPKS010000080.1 GCA_016186905.1 Deltaproteobacteria bacterium | reverse complement strand
TGTCTAAAATATCGTATATTATAGACACATGATCCCAAGACTTCTCAAGCCGTCTTTAAAACGGAGTTTCTTTCTTTTCGGGGCCAGAGGAACGGGTAAATCGACTCTGCTGAAATCCATTTTCAAGACGCACGACCCTCTTTGGATCGATCTTCTTGACCCTGACCTCGAGCATCTTTACACGACAAATCCGAACCGGCTGAAAGAAGAGATCCTCGAGAAAAAAAATCTGGAGTGGGTTGTCGTTGATGAGGTCCAGAAAGTGCCCAAGCTGCTCGATATCGCGCATGATCTGATTGAAAACAAGCGGCTGAAATTCGCTCTCACGGGCTCAAGCGCCAGAAAACTCAAGGCGGGTGGCGCGAATCTTCTCGCTGGCCGCGCGAACGTCTTCAATCTGTATCCGTTTTCCGTTTTTGAAATCGATCGGGCCGAGGGAATCGAGAAAACGATGGCGTGGGGGCTGCTCCCCCCTCTTTACAATGAGCCTGAGCCCGCAGAAAAAAGAAGGATCCTGCGCGCGTACTGCAATACTTATCTTAAAGAGGAGGTACAGGCCGAGCAATTGGTCCGTAACATGGAGGCGTTCCACCGGTTTCTGCCCGTGGCGGCCCAGCAGAGCGGAAGAATTTTGAATCATTCCAGTATCGCGCGCGAGGCGGGGATCGATCCGAAAAGCGTGCAAAGATTTTACGAAATACTCGAAGATACCTTATTGGGGTTCAATCTGCCCGCGTTTGACCGCTCGATACGAAAGCAGCAGACAAAAAAACCGAAGTTCTTTCTTTTTGACGTCGGCGTGAAGCGGGCGCTTGAGGGAACTCTTGACGTTCCCGTATTGAGAAAGACCGGCGCCTTCGGCCAGCTCTTCGAGCATTTCATCATCAACGAGATTTTTAAGTTGAACTCGACGCTCGAGCTGGATCACAAGCTGTCTTATCTTCAGACGAAAGACGGTCTCGAGATCGATCTGATCATCGAGCGCCCGGGCAAACCCATTCTGCTGGTCGAGATCAAGTCCAAGGAACAGGTCCATAAGATCGATCTCAGGCATTTGAACGCGACGAGGGCGGATTTCGGAAAATGGGAATGCATGGTGATCTGCACGGCGAAGGCTCCGTATCAGTTGGAGGGGGCCAGGGTTCTTCCGTGGGAGAAGGCGCTCAGCGAGATTTTCACGATTTCTTGATGCCGTCCAAACGTCACAAAACGCTTTCGCGCGCACTTACGGAAATTTCATCGCCTTTGCCCAGCGCTGGAAAGGCACGATTTCGATCTTTTTCCCGCCGATTTTCGCGGTCCGGTGTTTTTCGCCGAGATGAACCTGATAGAAAACCGGAATCGGCGTTCTCGGCGCGAAATAAGAGATCGCCCCGCTGATGTTCCGCTCTCCGGTTTTGCATTCCACGGCGAAAAGCGGTTTTTTTTCCTTTAGAACCACGAAATCGATTTCTTTTTCGTCGACATTCCGCAAATAACGAAGCTCCATCCGAAACCCATCGGTGTCTTGAAGGAAGTGGCAGTACTTCAAAAGCTGGGAAGCGACCATGTTTTCGAAGCGAAAGCCGGGCTGCTCGATCATCGACCAGTCCCAGAGATACAGCTTTTGTTCTTTTTTCACGGCTTTCACCCCTGAAACACCGTAGGGCGGAACCCGAAAGCAGAAATAAAGATTTTCGAAGACGTCGACCCACCTGCGGACCGAGTCGTGAGAGACTTCCAGATCGTTTCGGAGCGCCTGGAGAGAAAGCGGGGCGCCAACGCGCGAGGGCAGCATGTCGGCGAGCAAACCCATCAGCGAGATTTCCCGGATGTTCTCGAGATCCCTCACGTCCTCATTGATTACCCGGGAGGTACGCTCAAGCTGCCAGCGGCGCCACTTGGTCTCGCTGCCTGAGAAAAGTGGCTCAGGAAACCCACCGAACTTCAGCAGTAGATCAAGGTCTTTCCGACTTGCGTCTCGTGAAAACTCGTTAAGCGAGAACGGGTGCAGCCGGTGATAATGGTACCTGCCCTGCAGCGAATCACCTCCGCGGCGGTAATAGTCAAGACGGGCGGATCCCGTAACGACGATGGAATGCTGCTCGCCGAGCTGGTCATACATGCCCTTCACGAGATTTCGCCATCTTTTGAACTTGTGGATTTCATCGAGCACGATGATGCGTTCCGCGGCGGGAAGGTCGGCGGCGAGAATTTTCTTTCTGCTCGCCGGAAAATCCCAATTCAAATACGCGGGGTGGTTCTTCGAGGCATTTCCGAGAAGCCGGAGCGCGAGCGTCGTTTTGCCGACCTGCCTTGGTCCGCCAAGGAAAAGCATCTTGGTCTTCAGGTCTTCCCTTAGAAACGGCTCGGAATAGCGTGGTTCGGCGCGCATGACGCCATTTTAGCATCAGAGTAATTTCTAGTATATCAGAAATTACTCCGTAGTGATTTCCGGTATGGCGGAATTCGCTACCCTTTGCGCGCGTCCGTCCTCACCTCATCCCCATCGTCCAAAGCGGAATCTGGCGGGGGGCGGGATATTCAAGGTCGTCCCGGATCATGTAATCGGCGCCCTTGGCTTTTTTATTTCGGCCACCCACTTCAAAAAGCATCCCTTTGCTGACGAAGTCGCCTTTGCGTTCATCCTTGGACGCGAACACCGCTCCAAAACGCTGCTCCAGTTCGAAGACAACGTAGGATTCGCGAAGACCGCCCCGGCTTCCTCCCAGCACGGCATAATGGCTTGGGTCGGCGAGCAGAATCTTAGCCCCCTTCGTTCTGGCTTTCGACGACTTTCCGTAATCGATGATCCGGATCAGCGAGAGCGCCTCAAGCGCGGAGAGGAGGTTGTAGAAGGTCTCTTTTCCGACATTCCAGTCGCGGCAGGTGGACTCGACGTTAAGGGTCGGAATCGAGGAGGTGGCGAGCATACCGATCACTGCGTTGCCGAGACGGAGGATGTTTTCATTGGTTTGCGCCAGAAAAAAAGGAAGATCCGAAAATACGGTCTTCTCGATGACATTGAGTTGCCGTTCGGGGTAACTGCCTTCCAGAAAAAACGGCCGAAATCCGCCACGCAGGTACTCACGGAACCAATGCAGCACGGGGCCCTGGTCGAGGGCCCTCTGAACGGCGGCCCGATCGGGCTTCAATGGATCAATGACGGGCAGACTGAGCCCTTCCTTGAGCAAGACGTATTCCCTGAAAGAGAGAAGGGGGACCTGGATTTTGACAAACCTTCGCGAGAGGTCGGCAATGCCCCTCTGAAGAACGACGCTGCTGGAGTCGCTGGCGATGATTTTTTTTCGCGGGTAAGCGTCGTAGAGCGCTTTGAGATCACGGCTCCAGTCCGGGGCAAAGTGAACTTCGTCGATGATGATGCCGTCGAAGTCGCGCTGAAAGGCCATGCGCCCGAGCTCCCAAAGACCCGTGTTCGAGACGAGCGGCGAGTCCGCCGAAAGGTAGAACAGCTTGCCGTGCTTGGCCTTTTCGAGAAGAAAAGTGGTCTTGCCGGTTCCTCGCGGGCCGACCACGAGAGTGCCACGGCTTTTGATGGGCGTAGTGGCCAGCAGCGGGCGCAGTCGCCCGGGCAGATGAGCCTGAAGGCGCTGCTGGATTGCCATGCAGTCATCGATTGTTTCCGCGCTTGTTTCCATGTCACGATTTAACCGTTCTTTCATAGTACGATTATACCATATAAACGTTCTATTACAGAACGATTGTTTTGGTGCGTGCTTGTGATGGCGCGTTTCGGGCTAACCTGAAAATACTCATGAGTAAAATCGAGTTATGTCTGAGTTAGAGACACCCTAGACTTGTTCCCGGATTGAAACTGCTGCACAATCTTACGCATGTCCTCGCTGAAAGCATCCGTCGCGGGCGAGCGCGAGCTCTCTCCGCCGGTGATCGTGGCCGAAGAGGTGACGAAGCGTTTTCGCACGCCCGGCCACGTGCATTTCCCCTCGCCGCGGTCGTTCAGGTTCCGTTTCGAGAAGCCGACGGTGAAGGTGGCGCTCGAAGGCGTTTCGCTTGCGATCCCGCGCGGAGAGATTTTCGGTTTTCTGGGGCCCAACGGCGCGGGCAAAACCACGCTCATCAAGACGATCGTGGGCCTTCTCGCGCCGACCGAAGGGCGCTGTCTCATCCGCGACGCCGATGGCCGTGCCTTTGATAGCCACACGCGCGAGGCGAAGCTCAAGCTCGGGTACCTTCCCGAGCAGCCTTACTACCACGAGTTTCTGACCGCCGAGGAATTCCTGCTTTTTCACGGACGGCTTCTTGGTCTCGACGACAAAGAAATTCTCGCGAAGGTGCCGCCGCTGCTCAAGCGCGTGGGTCTCACTCAGGCCCGGCACCAGAAGCTGGAAACGTTTTCGAAAGGAATGCTCCAGCGCGTGGGGCTGGCGCAGGCGCTGATCCACGATCCCGACATTCTCGTTCTGGATGAACCGATGAGCGGGCTCGATCCGATCGGGCGGCGCGAGGTGCGCGAAATCATCACGGCGATCGGCGAGACCGGCAAAACCATTTTTTTCAGCACGCACATCATTCACGACGTCGAGGTGATCTGTACGACCGTCGGTTACATTCGCGAAGGCGTGCTCATGGGCGCGGGGCCGATCGACAAGCTGCTCGGCAAGACCGTGCGCTCGATGGAGATTCGCTTCAGTCTTGCCGACGGCCGCGATCCGCGCGAGGTGCCGGCGCTTAAACAGGCGCGCAAGACGATGGATGGCTGGGTCATCGAGGTCGAGGCCGACGCCAACCGTCTCGAATACGACGTGCAGGAGGTTCTTCGCCGCGTGCTCGACGGGAAGGGTACCGTGCGTTCGGTGGTGCCGCGCAGGAGCACGCTCGAAGACCTGCTTTTCACCGGGAGCGCGCCGCTATGAGCAAGTTCGCGAAGAAAGCGCGGACACGCAGGCAAGTCAGCGCGATCGCCGCCGTGACGTTTCAGGAGCTCATCCGCGAAAAAATTCTCTGGAGCTCGTTTCTCTTCGGGCTGCTTTGCGTGGCGCTCGCGTACCTCGTCTCGCGGCTTTCATTCGCCGACAACGCGCGCATCGCGCTCGACTTCGGGATGGCCGCGATCAGCCTCGTCGGCGGTCTCATCTCGGTCGTGATGGGCGCGGTGCTCGTCGCGAAGGAAGTTCATAACCGCACCCATTATCTCGTGCTCACCAAACCCATCTGGCGCTGGCAGTTCGTGTTGGGCCGAGTGGCGGGGCTGTTGGGAGTTCTTGCCGTCAACGCAGCGCTCATGAGCGCGATTCTCGTCGTCGTATTCCTGATGTCGGGCGGGCGTCTCGAAACGAGCTTTTTCAAATGCCTCGCGCTGCAGGTCGCCGAATTCGGCGTGCTTTCGGCGGTGGCCTGCGTGTTTTCGGTTTTCACGACGTCGACATTGGCCGCGGTGTTCGCGTCGGGCATCTGGGTCGCGGGCCACGCGATGGCCGACATCAAAATCCTCGCCGACAAAACCGAACCCTACTGGATGCGGCCCCTGCTCAAAACCGTCTCGGAGATTTTTCCCGACC
Source organism: Deltaproteobacteria bacterium (assembly GCA_016186905.1). GTDB lineage: Bacteria > Bdellovibrionota > UBA1018 > UBA1018 > UBA923 > JACPKS01. The sequence goes on along the minus strand of JACPKS010000080.1, from coordinate 44,534 downwards.
TCACGCGCTTTGACGTCAAAGCCGAAGTCTCGCACAGCCTGCCGATCACCTGGGGCTATTTCGCGGGCACGGCCGCGTACGGCCTCGCCTACATGGTTTTCGCGCTGGCGGCTGCGTGCCTCATCTTTTCGAGAAAAGAGCTGTGATCGCGCCTCACCTCGAACGCATCGGCGCGGCCTGGTTTTCACTGCTCGGCCTGGTCGCCGGAAGTTTCTTGAACGTGGTGATCTACCGCGTTCCGCGCGGATTCGCGCTCGGCCTTCCGTCGCGCTCGGCCTGCCCTTCGTGCGGGCACCGCCTCTCATGGTTCGAGAATGTTCCCGTGCTGAGCTACTTGTGGCTTCGCGGGCGCTGTGCGGGCTGCGGTTCGCCGATCAGCGCGCGCTATCCGCTCGTGGAGGCGATGACGGCTGTCCTGTTTTTCGCCGTCTACCGCCATTTCGGGCTTACGTTTACGACGCTGTATTACTGCGCCTTCGCGGCAGCGCTTCTCGCAGTGACGTTCATTGACCTCGATTTCCGGATCATCCCCGACCGGATTTCGATCGGCGGCGCCGCCCTCGCCCTTCTCGCGAGTTATTGGGTCGAGGATCTTGGATTCGCGAAATCCGCGCTGGGAGCGGCGATTGGCTCGGGCTCCGTGTTCAGCCTCGCGTGGGCTTACAACAAGATCACGAATCGCGAGGGAATGGGCCTGGGCGACGTGAAGCTTCTCGCGTTCATCGGCGCGGCCCTCGGGCCGAAGGGCGCGATCGGCACGATCATCCTGAGCTCGTTCGTGGGCTCGATCGTGGGGTTGATCCTCATGGCCGTGCATCGCAGGGATCTTCGAATGGCCGTGCCGTTCGGTCCGTTTCTCGCCATCGGCGCTCTGATTTTTCTCTTTTGGGGTGACTCGCTCACGCTCACCCTTTATCCTTTTCCGCAGCCATGAAGGATTCTTACCGGATTCTCGCGTCCGACCGCGAGAGGATGATCCGCGAAGGCAGAAAGCCGAGGATCATCGCCGTTACGGCGGGGCTTCTCTCGCTTGCGCTCTTCTCTTATCCCGTGTTGCGCGAGTATCGTCCGAAATGGCAGGCCTTGCGCGCTTCCCGAAAGCTCGCTGTGTATCTCGAGGGGCTGAGAACGCGCGCGATCCTTGCGCAAGCGCCGCGCGAAGCGCGGTTTGTTCCTCCGGATCGCATCGAGGAATACGAGGTCTCTTCTTGCGGACCGCACCCCAAGGTGGAAAAGCGCGGGGAGCAAACGCTCGGACAGTTCGCGAGCGGCGTCGTTTTCGCGCCTGAAGCTTGGGTTCGCGCGAACCTCGACGCAGGCGCGGCGGTTCTTTCGAGGTATTGTTACGATCCGATGTTCGGTTCATCGCTGCATGCCGACGGGCTTGCGCACGGCTCGATCGTGCTGGCGATGGTCGAAACACTCCAGCGGAAATCGGAATCGCCAGACGACGACGCGTTGCAAGACCTCGTGGCCAAGGTCGGGGTCAGCGGCCCATCGGGCGAGCTTGAACTGGAGTAAGATATTAAAGTTACTCACTAAATTAAAATACTCATCATGCTGAGCAAAATCACTCACGGTATTGAGTAAATACTGTATATAATATGATTGTGTATTGCCGCTCCATTTTCGATAAACTAGAGAATCGTCTCGCTGAGAGACGAAAGTATATCCAAGTTCTGCTTGGTCCGCGTCAGGTCGGAAAAACCACGGGCGTTCGGCAGTGCATTAGCAGGCTGCGCAGTCCAACGATATTCGAGGCCGCCGATGAACCGGAGCTACACGATCGATTTTGGTTGGAGCAGGTTTGGAACAAAGCTCGGGCGGTTGCTGAAAAAAATCGGGAAGCGGTCCTTGTGCTCGATGAAATTCAGAAAGTTGAGAACTGGTCAGAGACTGTAAAACGTTTTTGGGATGAGGATGCGGCCAAAGGGCTTGCGCTTAAGGTTGTATTATTGGGTTCCTCAACTTCGCTTGTACGGAAGGGGTTGGCAGACAGCCTTGCCGGACGATTTGAAATAATTCCCGTGCCGCATTGGGCATATACCGAAATGCGCGACGCTTTTAATCTAACGCTGGATGATTATATTTTTTTTGGAGGCTATCCGGGAAGTCTTTATTTAAAAGCGGAATTCGAGCGTTGGAACTCATACGTGTTGAATGCCTTGATCGAGACCACGGTATCAAAAGACCTATTGCAGGCGAATCGAATCGACAAGCCCATTTTGCTTAAGCGCCTGTTTCAATTCGCCTGCCGCTATTCATCCGAGATTTTATCGTTCAACAAGATGCTCGGCCAGTTGCACGATGCTGGTAACACGACGACGCTGGCGCAATATCTCGAGTATCTCTCGCGGGCCGGTCTAGTCACTGGGTTGCAGAAGTACTCCGGAAATTTCGTGCGGCAAAGATCGTCGAGCCCGAAGTTCCTGGTTTTCAATACTGCGCTCATTTCCGCGATCCACGGCCGGCCTCCAGCGGCGGTTCGAGACGATCCAGCAGCATGGGGAAGGCGTGTAGAAAGCGCCGTCGGCGCGCATTTACTGAACCTTTCCCTGGGGAATGCGTTTGAATTGATGTACTGGCGCGAAGGCAATCACGAGGTGGACTACGTGATGGTTCGCGGAGATGACGTAGTGGCCATCGAAGTGAAGAGCGGCGGGCAGGAGCGAAGGCATTCTGGACTTAGAGCATTTGACCTGAAGTTCAAGCCCATGCGCTCGATCGTCGTCGGTCCCGGCGGCACGATGTCGCTGGAAGAATGTTTGCTGGCAAAAGCGGATGATTTTTGGAGGCAGACATGAAGGGCAAGATCGCGAAGAGCTTGCCTTTGCTTCTTTGCGGAGCAAATTTGCTTGCCGCCCAAGGCGACGAAAATTTTCTTAACTGTGCGGATGGAACCTATCCAGTGCGTGGGTACACGCAAAACAGACAGGGTGGCGTAGTGTCCGTCGCGGATTATTGCAGGAGTTATCCCGCCAGTTATTCACACTGGTTTCCTCGTCTGAAAGACCGTCGTCCTGAAGGATGGCCATATTGGAGTGAAACCCATGGAAAATGGACCGAGGCGGAAAAAGTTAGGGCATTGGAAGCGCTGTCGGAAATACCGGAAGTTCTCTGGATAGACAGCATAGACGGGATATACAGAATGGGAAAAAGCATCAGCAGTGGGAATGCTGCGGCATTTTGGAACAACAACATTACGGTGTATGACATCGCGTTTCTTCCTGAGTCGAATCTGCCACAGATTGTTGCTCATGAGCTTGCGCATGCATATTTCGCTAACCGTATGTCGGACGGGGTACGTTCCGAATACGGACTCTCCGCGGGGTGGATTCAGCAGAATTTGAGCAAAGGACGCGTGCATTGGCTCGCAAGGCCAACTGGGTATGTCATGCAAGACGGACGAGAGTCGATGGACGAGGATTTCGCTAACAACGTCGAGTACTACCTTTATCATCCAGATGAGTTGAAAAAGACCACGCCCGGTGCCTATGAGTGGATTCGCAAGAATTTCGGAAAAGATTTTACGCGCAGAAAGGCGGAGAAAAAATGAGATCAATCATGGCGCTGACGATGTCTTTATTGCTCCTTTCTTGTTCGCACGGCCAGGCGACCCCGGACGGGGGGGGGGCGCCAAGCCATGAATCTTGGGGTATCGAGAAATTTGCTGCCCTGAAGATGGGCGTTGACTCCGAATCAGAGATTGAAAAAAAATTTGGGAAACCTGATCGAGTTGTCAGGCCGGATCCCGAGTCCGAAATAGCGGCACAAATTATTAATTTTGTGTATTTGCGCGGAGCCAGGGAAAAACTATCCGTCACGATTGATCCAAAAACCGGAAGAACAGATTCTGCGATTTGGCGCGTTCATGAAGGCGAAGAAGGCGATTTACAAAAAATGATGGATCAGTTTGCCGGCGCGACGTTTAAGCCGTACCGACCAGCGCCGGATGCCTATCCGCACGTATTGGATTCATCGGATATTTACTATATTTCCAAAAACGGGTGTGTTTCGATTAAATGGAACAGATACAGGAAGGAAGTGGAAAGTGTGCTTCTGATTCGTTCTGAAGACTTGGCGGATTACATAAAATTCATCATGAGGAAAAAGCCCAGGGTATACTTTTTGGACGAAAAATCGCCAAAGAAGGAGTAACGCCAAGCCGTCTGAGAAGAGCCTAACTCGCCTGCGCATCCTGGCAAAAGCCATATTATGGCTTTTGCATTAGCGCACCACATCCGTGGTGCCGGCTTGCTCGCTCCTGCTTGCAAGCACCCATCAGCACAGCTTTTAAATTTGACGTCTAAATTACTCAAGTTATCATTATGTTAATGACGAGTCGGCGAAGGCCTGCCGCAGATGGTCAGGTATAATCCGCGAAGTCGATTTTGATTTTAGACGAGGAAGTTTTTTTCGAACGAGGAGACCAGCCGTTAGTGGCTGTCGACGAAGTAAGAAAAAAACTGACGAAGTATAAAACCAAAAGCGATGAGCGGGAGGAATATGGGGCTATTTGGTTCTAAAACTCAAATCGGCGTCAGCATCGGCACCAGCAGCATCAAAGTCGCCGAGCTGAAAAAATCGGGCAAGACGTACTCGCTCGAGCATTTCGGCGTGGCGCAGCTTCCCGACGAAACGATCGTCAACCGCGAGATCGTCAACCACATGGCCGTGGTCGACGCGCTCCGCGGTCTTGCCGGCGAGCTCAAGATCAAAGGCCGTGGCGTCGTGACCGCGCTCTCGGGCGCGGCCGTCATCGTGAAAAAAATCCTGCTCGAGCAAACGCCGGACGGAGAGCTCGACGACGCGATTCTCTGGGAAGCCGAGCAGTACGTCCCCTTCGATATGAACGAAGTCATCGTCGATTACCAGGTTCTCAGCAAGAACGGTCCCGAGGGGAAAATGGAAATCGTGCTCGTGGCGTGCAAACGCGCGTTCGTCGAGAGCTACAAGGCGGCGATCCGCGACGCCGGTTTCGGCGCGACCTGCATTGACGTCGATCTTTTCGATCTGCAGAACGCGTTCGAGCGGAACTATCCGCCCGAAACTCCGGCGGCGCTCGTCGATATCGGATCTTCGAGCCTGAAGATCGTCGTCTGCGCCGGCGGTCAGCCTGTATTCTCGCGCGATGCCGCGGTCGGCGGCCGCGCGCTGACCGCCGAGATCCAAAAGCACATGAACTTGAGTTTTCAGGAAGCCGAGATGCTCAAGATCGACGCAGCCGCGCGAGGGCAGATGCCTCAGGAGGTCGCCGATCTCATGCGCATCGCGGCCGAGAACATCGCGGCCGAGATCAAGCGTTCGCTGGATTTTTTTTCGGCTTCCAACAGCGGCGCCAACGCGGGTTACATCCTGCTCTCGGGAGGCGGCGCGAATCTCGCCGCTCTTCCGAAGGTGGTCGAAGACACCTGCGGCCTGCCGACGCAGATTCTCAATCCGTTCGTTCAGATCGCGTGCAATCCGAAATATTTCACGGAAGAATCGATCGCCGCGATCGCCGGCGTGGCGGCCATTCCGGTGGGCCTCGCGCTGAGAGGATTTTCGGCATGATCCGCATCAATCTCGCGCGCGAAAGAAAGAAAGGCGGCGGAAAACTCGATCTCAAGAACCTCGATCTCGCCACGCTGGTCGCGTCGCTGAAGACGATGCTTTCGAAACGAGGCGGCGTCGCCGACGAGGGCGGGAAGAAATTCGATTTGAAAAATTCCGCCATTCTCAAGCTCGCGGCCGTCGGCGCCGCGATCTATCTCGTTCAGGACCAGCTCGACGGTTACCGCAAGGAAGCGCTCGCGAAGGTCGATAAATCGATCGCCGCGGTCGAGCGCGAGGCGGAGGCGCAGCAACAGAAGCTCGCGCAGCTGCAAGGCTTTGAAGCCATGAAGGCGCAGCTCGAGAGCGACGAACGCGCCATCCGCACGAAACTCGAGGTGCTCGCCAAGGTCGCCGATGGAAGAACGGATCCGTCGCGGATCATGCTGCAGATCTCGCAGGCCATGCCGGATCAGCTTTGGCTGACTGATCTCAGAGTGGCCGCCAATGAGGTCAGTTTCGCCGGACAGACGCCGTCGTACGCTCAAGTCAGCGACTTCCTGAAGTCGATCTCGAGCTCGTCTTTCTTCAGCGACATTGCGCTCAAAGGGATCGAAGAGAACCTCGGCGCCGCGCGCGACGTGAGGATTCAGAATTTCACGATCACGGCGAAGCGAAAGGCGGCTCAGTGATGCAGGCGCTGAACCAGCTTTTCAAGCGGTTTTCGGCACTGATCCTCGTGGGCGCCGTCGGTTACTGCGGCTGGCTCGTGTACGACTACTACGACTGGCAGAGCTCCGCCACCTCCGAGCTGGGGCGGAAAAAGAGCCTGCTTGCGCAGGCGAAAGAGAACGTCAAGAAACTGAAGGAAAAAGTGAAGGCCGCCGAGGAATTTTACAAGAACCTCGACGTGATCCGTGCGCGCATCCGCCAGCTCTCGCTTCAGCTCGAAGGGGCGAAAGGGATGCTGAGCGCCGAAGTCGACGTCGCGAGCTTTATCCGCGTGATGAACCTCGAGGCGAAAAAGCTCGGCATCACGATCAAGAAAATCCGGCCCGAGACGGAAGTGAAGAAGGATTATTACATCGAGGTTCCTTTCAGCATGGACGTTCGGGGCGCTTACGTTCAGCTCGTCGTTTTTTTCGACCGCATCGCGCGGCTGCAGCAGATCATGAAAGTGGAAACCTTCAACCTCAGGCCGACGGGCACCGCTTACACGAAATTCGTCGAGCTTGAGAGCGGGATTCGCCTGACCTCGTACAAATATCTCGGTACGACGGCCGATGACATCGGCAAGAAAGCGGCGGGAGGGGCGCAATGAGCTTCGTCGCGACACGCGCTTTGATCGCGCTGATTCTTGCCGTGGCCGCGGGCGCTTCCTCGTTCGCGCAACCCAACCCGCCGGCCAAGCCCGCGGCTTCCGAAGCCGTGCCAACTCCAGCGCAAGCGGCGAAGCAGGAAACGGACAAGAAGGAAGCCGGCAAGACAGAGGACGAAAAGACCGAGCCCGCGTTCGAAATCTCAAAACCAGCCGAACCTCCGATCTCTCTGGAAGCGTCGATGAGTCTGCGCGATCCGTTTCGTCGCCCAGTACTCAGAGCCGGCGACGGCAAGGACGAGGGAGGAAAAGTTCCGGAGCTCGAGCGTTATTCGGTGGATGAGTTCAAGCTGGTGGGCGTCATTACCGGTACGCGCAAGAACAAAGCGATGCTCGTCACCCCCGACGGGAAGATGCACATCGTCTCGGAAAGCGCTCGCATCGGGCTGCGGCACGGGGTTATCAAAAAAATCGTTCCGGGCAAGGTCGATATCGAGGAGAAAAGCGTGAACATTCTCGGTGAAGAGGAAAAATCCGAGACGACGATCGAACTTTCGGAAAAGGGCGACGACAAAGAAGGAAGGCGATTATGAAAACAAGGCGAACCAAGGTCTTCTCGGGTCTGGCGGCCCTGGCGGCCCTCTCGACCGCCGCCGCGGTTTACGGAGTGGCTTACGGAGCCGCGAGCGGCTCCGCGGTCGTGCAGGGGGTCGACTTCAAGTATGCCGAAGGCAAGTCGACGCTCAAGATCACGTTCGACAGGGAAGTTGAGCCCGTCAAGAGCGTGTCGGAGGCCGACAAACAGGTCATTCTCGAGATCAAGGACGCCAAGATCTCCAAGAAACTCTCGCGCAAGCTCGATACGTCTTCTTTCAACACCAACGTCACGCTGGTGAGCCCGTACCAGTCGGGAAAAGACGTGCGCATCGTGCTTCAGATGAAAGAAATGGGCGACGTCGACGTCGCGGCTGACGGTAAGGCCGTCGTGGCGAAGATCGACAACGGTTCGGCCGAAGCCGCGGATAAAAAGATCGAAGCCCCGGCGGCGGAGCCCGCGGCGCCTGCCGAAGAATCGCGCAAGAGCGAGGTTGCCGGGAAAAACGGCGGCAAGAGCGGCGATGGAAATCTTGCCGAGCTCGAGAGCTCGCTGGAGACCAAGCAGTACAAGGGAAAGAAGATCACGATCCAGCTGCGCGACACCGAGATTCAGGATGTCTTTCGGGCGATCAGCGAGGCGAGCGAGTTCAACATCATCCTCGGCGACGACGTGAAAGGAAAGATGACGATCAATCTCATCGAGGTGCCGTGGGATCAGGCGCTCGACATCCTTCTCAAATCGAACAAGCTCGCGGCCGAGCGAAGCGGCAACGTCCTGCGGATCGCCACGATCGACGCGATCACGCGTGAAAAGGAAGCCGAGCTCGCCAAAGAGAAGGTCGTGGAAGCGGTCGAGCCGCTCGTCGTGAAGATCATCCCGGTTTCTTACGGAAAAATCGACAACATCAAGACGATTCTCGAGGACTTCCTCTCGAAGGACCCGAAAAACCCGACGGTGAAAAGAGGCACGATCCAGATCGACACGCGCACGAACGCGCTCGTGATCCGCGATACGGCTCCGAACCTGGAAAAGCTCCAGCGCATCATGAAGGAGCTCGACACGCAGACGCCGCAAGTTCTCATCGAGGCGAAATTCGTGGAGGTGAAGGAGTCCAAAAATAAAGACGTCCAGGGCCGGATTTTCAGCACCAGCCGCGAGGCCGACGCGACCGGCGCGCTGAGCTTCAATCCGGAGCGCTCAAAACACGCGGCGGCGTTCGGCGGAAGTTTCTTCGGCGAACCGACGAACGCGGTCATGCCGCCTAGTTTTTCGGTCACGCCGGTTACGGGCGCGGCCTTCGGATTTTCGCCCAAGGTCGGAACGCTCCCGCGCGCGCTGCGCGACGTTTCGGCGTTTCTGAGCATTCTCGAAAGCGAGGGAACTTCGAAGGTCATCGCCAATCCGCGCGTGATCGCGCAGAACAAAGAACCCGCCGAGATCAGCCAGGGCAAGCAGATTCAGCTCGCCACGGCAGCCGGCCCGAACGGCTCGGGCGGATTTATGGCCGTAAACGCGATCCTGAAACTCAACGTGACGCCTCAAGTGACCGGTGACGGCAGCATCAATCTGAAGCTCACCTTCACGCAGGATTCTCCCTCGCCGAGCGTAGGTGGCTCGCTTACCCTGGATACCAAGAAAGTCGACACGTCGGTTCTTGTCGATAGCGGCGCGACACTCGTGATCGGCGGCATTTATACGAGCACGCTGACGGAAACGCGCGCTGGAATTCCATTTCTTCGGGATATTCCGATCATCGGGATTCTCTTCGGCAGCACCACGAACCTCAGCGAGAAGGGCGAGCTTTTCATTTTCGTCACTCCGCGGGTCATCAATCCCAAAGAGGCCGGTTTTCAGGGATGACCTTGTATCCGCCGCTCCTGCTGAAGTATCTCAAGATGTACCAGGACGATCCGTCTTCCAGGATCTTCGCGCCGCTTTCCGAGTGTTACCGCAAGATCGGCATGGCCGATGAGGCCATCGAGATCTGCAAAGAGGGGATCGCCGCGAACCCTGATTTTACCGGCGGAAAGGTCGCGCTCGCGCGCGCGTATTTCGACAAGAAAATGTACGCCGAAGCCCGCGAGCTGCTTCTGCCGGTCATCGACCGGATTCCCGACAACATCGTGGCGCAGAAGCTCCTCGCCGATGCGTCCCTTTTTCTCGGATATTTCAAAGACGCGCTCAATGCCTACAAGATGCTCCTCTACTTCAATCCGGCCGACCACGACGTCGCGCGAACCGTTCAGGAGCTCGAGACGCAGAGTTACGAGCAAGGCGGCGTCATCAAAGGCGGGGGGCGTCCTGAAAAGCTGCGCAAGCTCGTGAAGCTTCAGAAGCTCCTCACGCGAGTGCAAAGAGCGCAGGGCTTCATCGTCGGTTGACAGGCGAGGCGGCCTTTGTCTAAGCTGGCCCGATGTATCAGACCAACCAGTTTCGCAAGAATCTCAAGATCGAAGTCGAAGGGATTCCTTATACGATCGTGGATTTTCAGTTCGTGAGCCCCGGCAAGGGCGGCGCGTTCGTAAGAACGAAGCTCAAGAACATGCTCAACGGCAACGTCATCGAAAAGACGTTCAAATCCGGCGACAAGGTCGACAAGCCCGACATGGAGAACGTCGAATTTCAGTACCTCTATCGCGAGGGCGATCACTTCTATTTCATGAACGTCGCCAATTACGAGCAGCAGCCGCTCGACGCGTCGGTCATCGGCGACGGAAAAGATTTTCTCAAGGAAAACACGGTAATTCAGGTGCTCTTTCATAACGGAAAGGCGATTGGCATCGAGCTTCCGACCTTCGTTGAGCTGAAAGTCACCGAAACCGAGCCTGGCTTCAAGGGCGACACCGTTTCGAATTCGCAGAAGCCCGCGCTGCTTGAAACGGGCGCGAAGATCACGGTTCCGCTTTTCATCAAGGAAGGCGATCTCGTCAAAGTCGACACGCGCGACTACGCGTATGTTGAAAAGCTCAACAAGTGAGTGCACGGCATGGCATTTGACCTGAAAACTCTCGAAAAACTTCTCCTCCTCGCGAAAAAAAACAAGCTCGCCGAGCTCGAAGTCGAGGACGGCAAGCAGAAGATCCGCATTCGCACGGCGCTTGACGCCGCTACGACGGTCGTTTCCGGAGGGTTCGCGGCACATCCGGCGGTTCATGCTCCCGAGCCGCAGAAAAAAACTTCGGGCAAGGACGAGGATCGTTATGCGAACGTATTGAGCCCTTTCGTTGGCACGTTCTACCGTTCGCCGTCGCCTGAAGCCGAGCCTTACGTCAAAGAAGGCCAGATGGTGAAAAAAGGCGATGTACTCTGCATCATCGAGGCCATGAAGCTCATGAACGAAATCGAGAGCGAGACCAGCGGCAAGATCGTTTCGGTTCTTGCCGAGAACGGCCAGCCGGTCGAGTACGGCGAGGCGCTCTTTCTCATCGATCCCGTCTGAGCCTCTTGCCGCGAATGTTCAAGAAAATCCTGATCGCAAACCGTGGTGAGATCGCGCTGAGAGTGATTCGCGCGTGCAAGGAAATGGGTATCGCCACCGTCGCGATCTACTCGAAGGTCGACGAACACAGCCTGCACGTGAAGCTCGCCGACGAGTCGGTGTGCGTGGGGCCGGCGCCCGCGAAGTTGAGTTACCTCAACGTGGCGGCGATCATGAGCGCCGCGGATCTTACCGGCGCCGACGCGATTCATCCCGGCTACGGTTTTCTCGCCGAGAACGCCGATTTCGCGCGCGTCTGCGAGCAGTGCGGGATCGCGTTCATCGGTCCGGCGCCCGATCAGATCGCGAAGATGGGCGACAAAGCGGTCGCGCGAAAAATCGCGCGCGAGGCGGGCGTGCCGATGCTGCCGGGAAGCGGGATCCTCGCCGATGCCTCCGAGGCCGAGAAAAAAGCCGAGGAGATCGGCTATCCCGTCATGCTCAAGGCGACCGCGGGCGGCGGCGGCCGCGGCATCCAGATCATCTATCACCGCGCGCAGATGCGGAACGCGTTCGAGCGCACGCGCGCCGAGGCGGCCGCGGCGTTCGGGTTGGGCGACTGTTATCTCGAGAAATTCTGCGAGCATCCACGGCACGTCGAGATACAGGTCGTGTGCGACGCGCATGGAAACTGCGTGCACCTGGGCGAGCGCGACTGCACCGTTCAGCGCCGGCACCAGAAAGTCATCGAGGAGTCGCCCTCGCCCGCGGTCGATGCGAAGCTTCGCGCAAGCATGGGCGAATCGGCCCTGCAGCTTTGCCGCAGAGTCGGATATACGAACGTCGGGACGGTCGAGTTCCTTCTCGACGAGAGCAAGAATCATTATTTCATGGAGATGAACACGCGCATCCAGGTCGAACATCCCGTAACCGAGATGGTCACCGGGCGTGATCTGATCAAGGAACAGATCCGCATCGCCGCCGGAGAAAAGGTTTCATTCACGCAAGAAGAGGTGACGTTCACCGGTCACGCGATCGAATGCCGGATCAACGCCGAGGATCCCGAGCGCATGGCGCCGAGTCCCGGATTGATCACGGCGTACCACCCCCCAGGCGGGTTCGGCGTGCGCGTCGACTCGTTCGTCTACCAGCAATATACGGTTCTGCCGTTCTACGATTCCATGATCGGAAAGATTATCTGTCACGCGCGCACCCGCGAGGAGGCGATCCAGAAAATGACCGGAGCGCTCTCGGAGTGCGTGATCGCCGGAATACGCACGAATATGACTTTCCAGAGGAAAATTTTGCTCGATCCCCGGTTCAAAACTGCCCAGTACGACACGCGGTTTCTCGAACAGTTCATCCCCAAGTTCGACTAGCGGGTTAAAATAAAAAGACAGGGCTTCATCCGTCTAATTGAGGCCTTGAAGGGGATTCGTGTCTTCGGGAACTGATCGGGAAAAAAAGAAGCCGGGCTTCGAAGGTACCCGCGTCGATCTCGGCGAGGACCTTCTCGTTGCCGGACCGGCCGCGGGTTTCGCGGGCGCGGCGCCGCCCGGCGCGTCGCCTGTCGAAGAAGAATTGCGTCGCGGGCGCGCCCTGATCGGCGAAAACTTTCTCGAGGATGCGAAAAAACTCCTGCGCAGGATCCTGATTCGCGTTCCCGGTCAGGTCGAGGCGCGCGCCTTGCTCGATGAGATCCAGGCCCGCGAGATGCGCGATCTCCTCGGCCACGTCGATTCGACGGGAAGCGCGGCGAATACGGGCGTTGAGAGCGGCGAAATCGCCGGAATCGACCCGCGCGAAGTGCTCGAAAAACTCGACGCCGATCTTCAGCTCGGCATCGCGAAGTCCGACGGCCGCGTTGTGCCAGACCTGTTCGCCGACGAGGGCGTTCACGAAGCTTACCGAAAGAGAGTCGTTGCGGCGGCACTGGCCCTTCCGCCGCGCGAACGCATTGACCTTGGCGTCGCGAACCTGGAGATGGGCCTGCACGAGACCGCGGCGCAGGTTTTTGAAACCGTGGCTCGTTACGCCGATTACCGGATCGAGGGCGCATACCTGCTCGGCTTGGCGCTTATCGCGGGCGGAAAGGCCATCGAGGCGACGCTGAAACTCGAGCCGCTCGTCAGGGATTTCAATCTCGCCGAAAGCGAGAAGACGGACTTGCTTTATCTCATGGGCATGGCTTTCGAAGCGCTCCGCGACCCGAAGCGCGCGCGCGAGTTCTACCGGCGCGTTTACCGGCTTAACCCGAAATACAGGGACGTCGCGGACAAAGTGCGATGAAAGCGCACCGCAAGAAGGGCGACAGACGAGATCGTCGCAAAGCTCAGGCCCGCTGGATCCTCGTCGCGATTCTTGTGGTCACCGTCGCCGCGCCCCTGATCCTCATCCAAAGCAAGTACTTCGCCGCGCGACTGACGAAGTTCGCCGTCGAGCATCTGCTGGCTGACTTTGGAATCGACGGCGCGTTTTCCTCGTTGTCGGTGAAGATTCTTCCTCCCGGCGTCGTTCTTCATGATCCTTCGATCACGCTCAAAGGAAAAAACGTCGTCGGACTCCCGTCCGGCACCAAGCTTGACGCGAAGGGTGTTGAGGTCACCTTCGAGCTCTTCCAGCTCTTTTCGGGTGCCGTGAACATCAGCGGAGTGACGATCCACGGAGCGAAGCTTAAGCTTGACCTCGATCGCGGATTTTTCAAGGGCCGTGATCGCGACCTCGAAAAGCGCAGGGCCGCCCAAGCCCTTTCGTGGGACAAGCTCTTCCGCTTCAATTTCCGCGGCGTTGGTCTCGCCGACTCGAGCTTGGACCTGAAGATCGCGCTCCCCGAGGGACAGCCGATCGTATTGCGCACGTACGCGAAGGAACTTACCGTCGGAAAAGGCTCTCTCGACAAAGATCCCGCCTACGATTTCGCGTTCGACCTCGGCGCGACGGCGCTTGAAGTGTTTGGGATGAAGCAAGATCTCACGCAGCTTCGCGCGTCCGTCGGGATCTCCTCCAATCAGGTCCAGCTCCGGAGTTTTTCGCTTCAGGATGCGACGCGAAACCTGCACGTGGAGGGATTGCTGCGCGGAAATATCCTCGAGCCGAAATCCATGAAGGCCGGTCTCCGCTACATCGTGCGCGGTCCGGTGACCGAATGGCTCAAGGATCCGTCGCTTGGAAGATACGTGAAACTTCCGCCGAAGCTCGATGCCGAGGGGATGTTGCGCATCGAGGGCGCCGCTACGGCTGACTTCGCCGACTTCGAGAAGACGCTTGAAACGCGGGTGACGGCCGAGGTTGAAGAAGCGCGGATCGCGGGCTGGCGAGCCGAAAAAGCGGAGTTGCAGGTCGCGTGGAAGCCGCCAGTCGCCACACTTGAGCAAGCCGAGATCCGTCTCGGGGACGGATCGGTGCGGGTCAACCGCGCGAGTTACGATACGAACCTTCAGGCGGGAAGCCTGAGCGCGAAGATCGAGCTCGCCAACGCGAACCTCCATCGTCTTCTGGGTCCTCTCGCCGATGACGTGTTTTTCATGAAGATGTCGATCAGCGGCGACGCCGACACCGAGCTCTCATGGAGCCGAAAAAGCAAGTCAGCCGAGCCGTCGATTCTCGTGAAGGCGAAAACCGATTTTCAAATCAAGGATTTTTCCATCGACAACCAGAAACCGCGCTTGAAAAAACCGCTCAAGGTGCTTCTCGCGATCCCGTCGCTAGGGCTGAAAAGCTCGATCGAGGCCGGCACCGAAGGCGTGCGGGTCGAGCGCGCCGAAGCGTCGCTTGCGAGCTCCGCCCTTGTCGCGACCGGAAAAATCGACGGCAAGGACGGCTTTGACCTCGACATCCGCGGCGACGTCCGCCTGCAGGATCTCGGCAAGCTTTCGGCGTTCGAGATCGCAGGCCAAGGCCCGCTGCACTGGACGGTCAAAGGAAAAAAACCCGATGTTCTCCTCACGTTCGACGCGCAACTCAAGGAAGGACGTTATCTGAATCTCAACCTGGGCGACGTCGTGGGGCGTATCGTCTGGGACGACAGCAAAGACACCCTGCGCTTCAAGGATCTCAAGACGAAGCAAGGGCGCTTGGAAAGCGTCGCCAACGGCAGCGTCAATCTCGGCGCCACCGACGTCATCGACATGAACGTGAAAGTTCCACGCGGCACGATCCAAGACTTCGCGAAGATGTTCACGCCGTTCCTCGATAAATCGGTGCCTTGGTATCCTTACGACCTCACGGGCCAGATGAGCGGCGAGATCGCGGTGTCGGGCAAGACCGACACGAGCGAATTGGTCATTCTCGGCGACATGGAAATTTCCAACGCCGATTACCGTCTCGAGGCCTTCCGGCAGGGGACGTTTCGCGCCGGCTACGTTCGCGGCGGCTTCGTCGGCGAGAACATCTCGCTTCAAAAAAAGAACGGCTGGCTTCGGGGCAACGTCGCGTTCGGCGCTGACGATGTTCTGAAGTTCGACGTGCGCACCGACGGTTTTTCGACCTACGACATCGATCGCCTGGGGCTTCTCGACATTCCGTACCGCGCGCCGATCACCTTCGAAGCCCAGGGGAACGGAAAAATCGGCGCCCTCAAAGGTTCGCTGCACCTGAACGTCGGAGCCGGCATCGTGAAAAACTACGTGATACCGTCTTCCGACCTCACTCTTCAAAGCGACGGCGTCAGGCTCAAGGCCAAGGCCTCGGTTTTCGGAGGCCGAGGAAACGCCGCCATGGACCTCGGCTGGAGAAAGGGCGACGCGTCGTCATTTGAAGGCAGCTCTGAAAAGTTCGACTTTTTGCCGGCACTCGTCGCGCTCAATCCCGCGATCGCGTCGGAGCCGGGTATCGGCTCGGAAGTCAGCGGCAGCGCCAAGCTGCAGTTCCGAACCGGCGAGATGAGCCGCCTCTCCGGCGTCATTGACCTCAAATCGTTCGCGCTCCGACGGCCGCGCTCGTCCGTGGCGCTGGAGCGGCCCTTTCATCTCGACATTCGCGACGGCAATTATCGGTTCGAAGGAACTCGCTTCAAGGGAGAGAACACGGATCTTCTCGTCGGCGGCAAGGTCGAAGACGGAAGAATCGCTTACGACCTTGGTGGCTCATGGAGTCTCGCGTTCTTGGAGCTCTTGGTTCCCGAGATCGAATCCTTTCACGGAGTAGCGAAGGTGAAGGGAGGGCTGAGCGGCGCCGCGGATTCGCCGGTCTTCAAGGCCGACATCGAAGTCGCGGAATCCGACGCCCGGTTCCGCTCGATCGAACAGCCGTTCGAGAGTCTCAAATACCGCGTTCATTGGGACGACTCGGCCGTTCGCGTTTCGGACATCGCCGCGAAATTCGCCGGCGGGCGGGCCAGCGGTTCGGGCCGCGCGGAGCTGTATTACTACAAGGCGCCGGATCTCGACTTCCAGTTCCTGCTCGATAACACCAAGGTTAAAGTCTACCCGGTCACGTACGCGCGCGCGTCGGGCAGGATCGCGGTCAAGGGCACGGCGCTTCCTTACCGCGTGAAAGGCTCTTTCGTGATCTCAGAGGCGCTGATCCGCGAGAACTTCAACGTCAGCGAGGGCTCTCGCGTCCTGCGTTCGTCGAAATTTTTTCCGCAGGGGGGAAGAGGCGGATCCGGGGATTTCGAGCTTCTGGATCTCGATCTCGATCTCGTGGCTGACAAGGGCATTACCGTTCGCAACGACCTTTTCGACTCCGAGCTCAGGGGAAATCTCAAGGTGATCCAGTCGCTGCGCTCTCCTCGCCTGCTCGGCAACGTGAGCGTCCTTCACGGAAAACTTTTTTTCAAAGACAACTACTTCGCGATTCAAAGCGGAAACCTGCGTTTCACGAACCCCGCCGTGCTCGACCCCGAGTTCGATCTCACGGGGCAGACCGAGATGAAAGGCTACAAAATCTTTCTCGTGGCGACGGGGAAGGTGTCGGATTACCAGCTTAACTTCCAGTCGCAGCCGCCTCTTTCGCAGAACGATATCGTGAACCTGCTGACACTCGGAGTGACGTCGTCGGGCTTCCAGAACCTCTCGCGCGGCGACCGTGAGGCGTACACGCGCGACGAAATGTACGGACTGCTCTTCACCCAGACGAGCATCAACCGCGGGCTTCAGGAAAAATTCGGGGTGAAGCTCAGGCTTGACCAGTCCCAGAACCTCGCGCCGGAAAGCATTTTCAGGGCACAGTCGGGCGACGTGTCCGCCACGGTCTCGCCTAAAGTCGTGCTGCAGAAACAGATCACGAAAAATCTCAATGCATCCGCCGGCACCACGGTCGGCGTGGGCGACAGCCGTCAGCAAAGCCTCAATCTGGAGTACGAGATGGGCCGGCGCTGGTCGCTGCTCGGCGTTTACGAAGATCAGCGCGGCGCTCAACCCCAAAACTCCAGAACTTCGCTGGGCGCGGATCTGAAATTCAAGCTGAGGTTCAAGTGACGAAGGGAAACGCGGCGCTCGCGGCCATTCTGCTCGGTTTCCTCGCCCTCATGCCGCGCGCGTTCGCGGTGGACAAGCAGATCGGCCGGATCGAGTACATCGGGCTCAAAAACATCCAGCCTCGCGACCTTGAAAGCCTGATCCCCTTTTCTCCGGGCGACGTCTATCGCGAAAATCTTCGGGAAGTCATGCGCAAGATCGTCGTGGATTACTATGCCAAGCGCGGATTCCATCGCGCCGAGGTTGACGTGAAGCCGGAGCCGCTTCCGGATAAAAACCTTGCCGTTTTCGTCAGGGTGGAAGAGGGTCCGCCCTGCCTGATCCGCTCTTTCACGATCGAGGATCCGCCCGGCTTCAAGAGCAAGCATATCTTCGAGAGGTTCAAGTCGCGCATGAATTCCGTCGCGGGCGTATCGCCCGGCGATCGCTACGACGAGGAATGGCTGTCCGACCGTTTGCGTGATTTGCGCGAATGGCTGGTGGACCAGGACTACATTCTGGTGAACACCGATCGCGTGACGCTTGACTTCAACGAAGACCGAACCGCCGTCGACGTGATCTCGGCAGTCAGCTATGGCGAGCGCGTGAGCTTCGGTTTTCAGGGAAATACGGTTTTCACCAAGGGCGAGTTCAATGAATTCATCACGCAGCTTCGCGCCACCGGGCTCGGCCGCGATTACGTCGCGGTGATTCAGCGCAAGTTCATGGACGAGTACCGCAACCGCGCTTATAACGGGATTCGCGTTGACCCGCGGATCGCGGAAAAAGAAAACACGAAACACGTGACGTTTCACATCCTTGAGGGCGCGCGCGCAAGACTGCGCGAGCTGAAGTGGGAAGGCATGAGCCCGGAGAACGCGGCGGCCGCGAGGGCCGTCTTCGAGACGGGCGTTTCGCGTTACGTGCAGCGCGGATATTACGTCGACCGCGACGTCGACAAAGGGATCGACCTCGTGACCGAGGATCTCAAGTCCAAAGGCTTTCTTTCCGCCAAGCTTGTCGCGAAGACCATTCAGCAGATGAAGAGCAAAACGAAAGAATTCGACGATTTCAGCGTGGCCATCCAGATTTCGCAAGGCGAGCAGACGATCGTCGGACGTATTGAGATCGAAGGCGCGCGTCATCTTTCGCCCGAGGCGGTTCGCGCGATCCTGCGGATGAACGAAGGCGAGCCGTTCAATCCGTTCGCTTTGGAGGAAGGCATACAGAAGTTGCGCGCGCGCTACGTTTCCGATGGATTTCTCAATTTCACGATCATTACTCCGGATAACGCGATCGTGTCGTTTTCCTCGAATAACCGCCTCGCCAACGTGAAATTCGAAATTCAGGAGGGTGCGCGCGCGCGGGTCGATGCGATCCGGATCGTCGGACTCGACCTGACAAAACCTTACGTCGTCGAGCGCGAAGTGGCTTTCGCATCGGGAGACTGGTGGCTTTCCGACAAAATCGTCGAGACCGAAAACAACCTTCGCAAGCTCGGTCTTTTTTCGGAGGTGAAAATCCGGGCTGAACCCTCCTCGAAAGGGAAGGATTACCGTATCGCGGTGGTCGAGCTCAAGGAAACGCCGCCCGGCGCGTTCGAGGCCGGCCCCGGCTTTCGTTCCGACCTCGGCGTGCGCGCGTTCAGCCGCGTGAGCTACAACAATTTTCTCGGCAAAAACTGGATCGGCACCCTCGGAGCCGAGACCAACCGCCGCGTGAACGAGCAATACCGGTTCACCGAATACAAAGTCGACTCCGCGGTTATCGAACCGCGGTTCTTCGGCACGCGCACGCTTTATTCCGCCGGAATAAGCACGAGCAAGGAGCGGTTCCCCCCCAATTTCAACGCTTCGTCGACGCGGTTCACGACGGGTTTCGAGCGCAAGTTCTTCACGGATTCGGTTACCGCGAAACTCTATTACAAGCTCGAGCGCATCCGGCAGTTCGACGTTTTCGTTTTGGACGAATTCGGCCAGGTGGCGAAATCCGACATCGATAACCAGCAGCTGCTGATCGGAAGCCTCAACCCGGCGCTTGTCTACGACACGCGCGACAGTCCCTTCACCACGACGCGAGGTCAGGTTTCTTCGCTTTCGCTCGAATACGCGGATCCGGCGTTTTCAGGAGAGACTCCCGAGAGCGCGAACGCCACGGGATACTATCGATGGACGGGCGGAACGCATTTGTATGTTCCGCTCACGAAGGACATCGTCTGGTCAAACGTCCTCACCGGCGGATTCGAGCGTTCCAACATCCAGGGGCGCCCGATTCCGCTGATCAAGCTTTTTCGGCTCGGTGGCTACGCGAGTATCCGAGGTTATACCGAGGATTCGATCAACGTGGACGCGATCTCGATCAAAGGTACCCTTACCTATCTGAATCTACGCACCCAGTTTGACTTGCCGCTCGCAGGCGAATTGAAGTTCGCGCCGTTTCTAGACGCGGGAAACCTCTACATCGACAATTTCGGGATCCGGCCGTTCCTGCGTGTCGGATCGGGCGCCGGTCTGCACTACCTCACCCCGATCGGACCCGTGAATCTCGACTACGGCATCAAGCTCAATCCGCGCAAGGACGACCCGCCCACTCAAATCCACTTCTCCGTCGGGTTTATTTAAAAGGTGCCTGCCTACTTTTCGTGGTGTGGCGCGCCATAACAAAACTTGTGCTGTTATGGCGCGCCACACCACGAAAAGTAGGTCGGCACCTTTTATTTATTCAATGCGGCAAGCGCCATGAATTCAAACACAAGCGTGGATGCGAGCAATGTCGTGAGCTCCGCGTGATCGTACGGCGGCGAAACTTCGACGATGTCGAACCCGATGAAGCGCAGCCCCTTCAGAGCCCGCACGGCTTCAAGCGCCTGAAGACTTGAAAGTCCGCCCACGACTGGAGTTCCGGTTCCAGGCGCGAACGCCGGGTCCACTCCATCCACGTCAAACGTGAGATAATAGGGAATCTTGCGATTGAGCTTTCGCAGGACCGGTGCCATTCCCTTTTTCTGATATTCCTCGGCGGTGAGATGCGTGATGCCCTGCTTGCGGTCCCACTCCATCTGGTCTTCGGAAGTCAGTGGCCCGCGGATCCCGATCTGAAACACATCCCTGCCGCGCAAGGTTCCATCTTCAAGGAGCCGGCGAATCGGCGTGCCATGATGGATTTTCTCGCCCCACGCTTGATCGGCAGTATCGGTGTGTGCATCAAACTGGATCAAACCAAAGTGGCCGTATTTTTGATGCATCGCGCGTAAAATCGGGATGATCACGGAATGGTCGCCGCCCAGTGCGATCGGCAACACGTCGGCCTTAAGCAAGAGCCCATAGGTTTTGCTGATTTCGCCAAAGGTTTTCTTTAAATTCAGTGGGTTGCAGTTAACGTCGCCGTAATCGATTGCACTCAGCTTCTTATAGATGTGCACCCCATACTCGGGATGCACATTTCGATTCATACATGAGGAAGTTCGAATGGCGCGAGGCGCAAAACGCGCGCCGGGTCTGTAGGTCGTTGCCCCGTCAAAAGGAATTCCCACTACTGCGATGTCGACGCCCGAAAGATTCTGCGTGTGGGGAAGGCGGCCAAACGTGGCAATATCACCGAATCGAGGACTTAAAAGCGGGTTTTTAGGAGCGTATTTTTTCACAGTATTGTTCTTTGTGGTGGGATGGGCCATCTCAAGGAATGGTAAAGGAAAAACCCATTGACTTCAATCATTCCCACGGGTATTTCATTTCGTCTTATGTCTACATTTAGTGAAAAGAACATCGATCAGAACAAGAAAGACTGGTTTATTTTTGACGCAAAAGACCAGGTCGTTGGCCGTCTAGCCACCAATATCGCCCGCATCCTCGTCGGAAAGCACAAGCCGACGTTCACTCGGCACGTGGACACCGGTGATTTCGTAGTCGTCATCAATGCCGAGAAGGCCGCGCTGACCGGAAATAAGTGGAGCGGCAAGAGGTACTACGACCATTCCGGTTACGTCGGGGGTCTCAAAGAAAAGACGGCACTCGAGCTCATGGCGAAGCATCCCGATGAGATTCTCCGCCGCGCGGTTTGGGGCATGATCAACAAGACCAAGCTCGGCCGCAACCAGATCAGCAAGCTTAAGATTTACGCGGGCACCGAGCATCCGCACAAAGCGCAGAACCCGAAGCCGTGGGCCGAGCCCAAGAGAACGGTCGCGCGCATCACCAAAAAAGTTGTAAAAAAGGCATCGTAGGAGATTCATGGAACAGGTCTTTCACGGAGTAGGAAAAAGAAAAACCGCGATCGCTCGCGTTTACATGCAGAGCGGACAGGGCAAGATCACGGTCAACGCGCGTGAGTTCGAGGAGTTCTTCCGCCGTCCGACGTCGCGCATGATCGTGATGCAGCCGCTCGAGCTCACCGGCCACGTCGGTAAATTCGACATCAGCGTCAACGTGCGTGGAAGCGGCCCGGCCGCCCAGGCCGATGCCACCAAGTACGGCATCGCCCGTGCGCTTCTTGAGTTCAACGCGGATCTTCGCGCGCAGCTTAAGAAGGCCGGTTTCGTGACCCGCGACAGCCGCGAAGTCGAGCGCAAGAAGTACGGCATGTCCGGCGCACGTAAGCGCTACCAGTACTCGAAGCGTTAGCAATCACAACGTGACAGGCGTCACGTTGTGCGGCTACTTCGTCGCAAATTACGAAAGCCAGGCCGGGAAACCGGCCTGGCTTTTGTCTTTCCGGGTATTCTTTGCCGCGTTCCGGACCCCAGTGAGTGGCGGACCGTGATAAAATTCCCCTATGGTGTGGACCACCTACAAAGAGAAGATCAAACGGCTTTCCGACCAGATCGTCGAAACGCAGAAGCCCATCCGCATTCTCGATGCCATCAAATGGCCCGCGAGCGTCGACGAGCAGTTCCGCAAATCCCGGTTCAAGGAAATGCCAAAAATCGATCGCGCGTTTTACGAGAGCTCGCCGCCGGGTTTTGACCCGCAGAAAAAAATCGAAGAGTTCACGGAAATCATCGACCAGATCGACACCCAGCTCGGAGCCGAGGATGAGCTGGGCCGTATGATGAAAGTGAATTGCGAGGAATACCAGGAAGTCGTGCGGATGTTGATGCACCGCGGGACCAAAGAATTTCATGCTTGCAGCAAGCGCCTTTACGGCTCTCCTAAAGACACCTTCCGCGACGACAAAACCACGATCAACGATCTCGCGCACGAGATGTACAAGATTTTCTCGATTCTTGACGACAGCGAGTTGGGCGCGGTGTATCCCGAAAATATTTCCGCCGAAGAGACCGTGAAAACGCTCAACGAGAAATTCGCGACCTATTTCGCCGATAATCCCGTTCGTGCGAAACTCTCCGACGGCATCCTCGCTGACGCCGCCGCGGGAAGCGATACGGTCAGGATCAAGGAAACCGCGAAATTTTCATCCCGCGATATCCATATTCTGGAAGTACATGAGGGATGGGTGCACGTCGGAACGACGTTGAACGGCCAGAACCAGCATATCTGCAAATTTCTCGCGAAAGGCCCTCCCCGCACCGCGCCCACTCAGGAAGGCCTCGCGATCCTGATGGAGATCTTCACGTTCTCGAGCTATCCCAAGCGCGCGCGCACGATCAACGATCGGGTGCTCGGCATCGACAAGGCCGAGGATGGCGCCAGCATCATCGATCTTCTCGAGTTCTATCGCACCGAGGGCTACAGCGAAGAGGATTGCATCGCCAACGTCAAGCGCGTGTATCGCGGCGGCGTGGTCGAAGGGGGCGCGCCGTTCACGAAAGATATTGCGTATATCCGGGGATTCATCGAAAATTATAACTTCATCAGGGCGGCGATGAAGGCTGGAAAGCCGATGTACATCCCGTTTCTTTTCGTCGGAAAAGTGCATTCCAGCGACGTGCCGCTCTGGTATCATAAACATCAGGAGGGGCTCGTCGATGTTCCGAAGTACCTGCCGCCGCAGTTTAAAGATTTAAACGGCGTTGCGGTCTGGATGAGCTTCTCGAACGTGTTTAATATGATCGATATGAAAAAGGTTCAGGAATATTTCGCCAAGATCTTCTAGGCAGGAGGGGAAAATGAAACTTCGCATGACGGGTACGGCGGTATTAACGGCAATAGGCGCGGTTTTCGCTACGGTTTTCGCGATGGAGCAGGCTCACGCGGCGGTGCTCGCGCAGGTGGGCGCGAAGACGATCACCGACGACGAGGTTCGCGCGGAATATGCGTCGATGGACAAGGACCAGAAAAAGGCGGTTAACTCCGACGCCGCGACGAAAAAGAGTATCGTCGACAATGCCGTGAACTCGGAGCTGATCATCCAGGCCGCGCAGAAGGCCGGCCTCGAGAACGACGCCGAATACAAAAAGTCACTTGAGCGTTTCAGGCGCCAGTACCTGGCTTCGAAGATGATGGAAAAATCGATCGAGCCCAAGCTCGGAAAGGCCGAAATCAGGAAATACTACGAGTCGAACAAGAATCTCTTCGACAGCTCCGAGGCGTGCGCTTCGCACATCGTGGTCACCGACGAGGCGACCGCGCAGAAGATCGCCGGCGAGGCGAAGGGCAAAGGCGCCAAGTTCGAGGAGCTCGCGAAGAAGTATTCCGTCGATCCGTCGGTGCGGGACAACGGCGGAAATCTCGGCTGTTTCACGCGCGATCGCATGGTGCCGGAGTTCTCGGCCGCCGCGTTCGCGATGAGCAAGGGCCAGATCAAGGGGCCCATACGCACGATGTACGGCTTTCATGTCATCAAGTTGAACGGCGTGAAGCCCGGCAAAGTACCCGGCTTCGAGGAAGTCGAACAGCGCGCGAAGGACGCTTACCGCATGAAGCTCCTTCGGGACATGATCGCGGATCTTCGCGCCAAATCCAGCGTGCAGGTCAACGACGAGGCCGTCAAGAGTCTAAAGTTCTAGTTTTGCGTATCCGCCGTTTCCAGCAAAAGTAGCTCCGACTTGCTCATGGGAATGTTTGCGCATAGCGCTCCTGCGCGTAGCAAACATTTTAACGAGCTAGCAGTCGCGCGGACGAATCAGATCAAAGAATGTAATCCTTGGCGCTGATCCCGTATTTCTCGAGCTTCCTGAGAAGCGTCTTTTTCGGGATGTTCGCGTGGATCGCCGTCTGGTTGATCCGGCCGTTGAAAGCCTTGAGCGCGTTGATGAGAAATTCGCGCTCGAACGCCTCCTTGTTGGCCTGGAAGTCGAGCTTGTTGATGTCGAGCCGGAACCCGATCGGGTTGAGCTTCGGGAGCTCGCCATCGTCATCCGAAAGCAGCGCACGGCCGTTCTCGGTTAGCCCCGCCGGCAGGCCCTTGCCGGCCGACGACAGAGACAACCCCGCGATGTTCTCGGGGAGCGATTGCGGCGTGATCTCGGTCGATGTCTCGATGACGAACGAGTGTTCGATCACGTTCTCGAGCTCGCGGATGTTGCCCGGCCAGTTGCAGGCCTTCAGGATTTCCATCGCATCGGCGCGGATTTCCGTGATGTTCTTGCGATGAATCTGGTTGAACTTCCCGATGAAGTACTTCGCCAGGTGCACGATATCGTCTTTGCGCTCGCGCAGGGGCGGCAAATAAATCGGAAGGACGTTCAAGCGGTAGTAGAGGTCCTCGCGGAACTCGCCCTTCTTGATCATGTCCTCGAGGTTGCGGTTCGTGGCCGCGATGATGCGGACGTTCACCTCGACTTCGCGGTTGGCGCCTACCGGCGTGAAACGTTTTTCCTGCAGTACGCGCAGGAGTTTCACCTGCATGCCCGCGGAAATGTCGCCGATTTCGTCGAGGAAGAGCGTTCCGCCGTCGGCGTACTGGAACTTGCCGATCTTGCGCGAATCCGCGCCCGTGAATGCGCCCTTTTCGTGTCCGAAGAACTCGCTCTCGATGAGCGTTTCGGGAATCGCCGAGCAGTTCACCGTCACGAAGCGTTCGTCTTTGCGCGGACCGTTGAAGTGCACGGCGTTCGCGACGAGCTCCTTGCCCGTGCCCGATTCGCCGCGGATGAGCACCGCGGTATCGACGCGCGAAAGCTTGTCGATCACGTTGAAAATTTTCTTCATCTCGTTGCTCTGGCCGACGAAGGTTGTTCCGCCCGGAAGTTTCACGACCGGCGCCGAAAACGTGACTGACCTGACCATGCTGTGGGCTTTGAGCGCGCGGTCGATCATGCAGACGAGGTTCTCGGCTTTCACCGGTTTTTCGAGGTAGTTGTACGCGCCTTCCTTTATCGCCTCGATCGCGTCGCGGATGTTCGCGTACGCCGTGAGCACGATCACGATGATCGAGGGGTCGTAGGCCTTGACTTGCTTTAAGGCCTCGAGGCCGTTTAAGCGCGGCATGTTCACGTCCATGAGGACAAGATCGTAGCCGCGCGCGCGGATCTTGTTCACGGCCTCCTCGCCGTCTTGCGCCTGTTCGACCTGGTAGTTCGCCTCTCCCAGCGCGTGGGAAACGGTGAGTCTCAATCCGCCGTCGTCGTCAACGACCAATACCTTAAACATATGCGTTGCCTCCTGGTTTTTCCTGATTCTTGAGCAGATTCATGAAGAATATCTTTTTGTCTTTCTCGGGGCGCGAGGAAGACGCGGCCTGTTCGTCGACCGGAAGAAGGATCGTGAAGCGGCTTCCTTTGCCTTCGGTCGATTCGACGGAGACCGATCCGCCGTGCAGCTCGACGAAGTAGCGACTGAGGTAGAGACCGAGTCCCGTGCCTTTTACGGTCATGGTGATGTCGTTTTTGGGCCGGTAAAATTTCGCGAAGAGGTTTTCGAGGTCCTTGGCCGCGATGCCGAAGCCGGTGTCGCGGATTTCCAGTTCGACGAAGCCTTTGCGCGTCCGCGATTCGCGAAGCTTCACGTTGATCTCCGCGCCTTCGGGCGAGTATTTGATCGCGTTGTCGATGAGGTTGCTCACGACCTTCGTGATCAAAGGCGCGTCAATCCTGATGGGGAACATCGGTTCGAGATCGGCCGCGACGCGGATCTTTTTCTGCCGCGCTTCAAACTCGAACTTTCGCAGGCAGTCTTCCACGATCTTATTGATGTCTTTGCTCTGTCTGGCGAGCTTCACGCGGTTCGATTCGATGCGGGCGAGCTCGAGAATGCTCGAAATGAACCGGTTGAGCTCGTCGGTGCTTTTGAGGATTCCGGCCACGATCGTGGGATCGGCGCCCGAACGCTCGAGCACTTCGGCCATCCCGTGGATGCGCGCGACCGGAGTTTTGAGATCGTGCGTGATCAGGCTCATGAAGTTGCTCTTGAGCTCCTCGACCTGTATGAGAACCTCGTGCTTTCTCTGGATGTCCCAGCGCTTCTTGTATTCCATGATGAGGCGGTAGGGCACGAAGATGTAATAAGCGCACGAGATGCCCACGAGCGGGTGCGAGAGGCCGATCCAGAGCGATGTGAGGCGGAAGAGCGCGTGCCCCGCGATCGCCAAGGCGCACGAACAGAGAACGGTTGCGATCACGCCGCGCGAAGGCGTGGTTTTGAAGACGATCGCGATGACGAGGCAGGTGAGCAAGAAGGTCAGAGTGACGTCCGAGGCGCGCGTGGCTTGCAGTATCGCGCCGTTCTTGATGAGCGTCTCGACGATGTTGGCGTGCACGACGAGCTTCGGGTTCGTGAAAATCGAGCGTGAGTAGGGCGTGTAGACGAAGTCGTTGGAGTTTTCCTTCGTCTTCGTGCCGACGAGCACGATTTTTCCGGCGAGCTTTTCGACGGGAACCTTGCCGTCGAGGATGTCGATCGCCGAGAGCTCCTCGAACGGATGACGTTCTTCGCGCGTGTCGCCGGAATAGTTGATCAGTAAGTAATTCGCTTGAACCTCGGGCATGAAGTAAACGCCGCGGTAATCGGAGGTCGCGCTCTTTCCCGTGAGAAGCGACGCGAGCTGCACGTGCAGCACCGGTTCGTCGTAGATCGAGAACAGCGCGCGGCGGGTGACGTTGTCTTCTGAGAACATCGTGCCGTCTTTGTGGATGAGCGCCGCGCGGTGCGGAAGTTTGCTCAGCGGAAACGGCGGAAGCACCTCGCCGGTGACGTCGACGTCGGTGCCGAGCCACACTGGAACGCCGCTCTGGGTGATGCGTTCGGCCTCGTCCACGAAAAGATCGGCGTCGCTTTTCGGGC
The DNA here is from genome assembly GCA_016186905.1 of Deltaproteobacteria bacterium. Lineage (GTDB taxonomy): Bacteria > Bdellovibrionota > UBA1018 > UBA1018 > UBA923 > JACPKS01. The sequence goes on along the minus strand of JACPKS010000080.1, from coordinate 17,152 downwards.
GGGCTTTCGGCTGCGCCGGTGCGGTCGCCGGAACGGAGTCGTTGAAATCCACGAAGTAGGCGATCGCTTTCGGGTTCGACTGGCCGAGCTTTTTCAAAAGTGAGGCGTGCGTGCGCATCGAAAGCGGCGCGTATTCGTTCAAGTGCTCGAGCGCGCGGTCGTCGATCGTGACGAGGACGGTGTGAAGCGAGGAGGAAGCGACGGTTCCGCTCGCGCGCATCCGCAGGTCGTAAAGGTATGCTTCGAAAAGGTTCATCTCGAAATTTTGCACGAGCGCGGTGAGCGTGACTCCGCCGATGAGGGTCACGAGAAGAAGGCGGGGGTTGCGAAGCAGTCGTTTGAGCATTCCCATAAACACGAAGCCCTTCCTTCGAGGGCGTGGGTCGATCCGTCAGTCCCTTCGTTCAGCAAGGGATATGCCATTTTGACACCACATGTAAATACTTGAAATCAAAGGGTGCTTTGAGGCCGCCAAAGTGCCGAAGGCGTTAAACTTTTGGGCACATTGTAGAAATGACAGGATAAGATGAAGTTCCGATGAGCAAGGCCTTTACCAAAGAAACGGATCAGGAAGAAGAAAGCGACGTCCCGGAACGGCAGCTTCCGAGAGGCACGAAAAACTACATCACGCCAGCGGGATACGAGCGTCTGAAAGCAGAACTGAAAAAGCTTCTCTACGAAGATCGCCCCGCGCTGGTGAAAACCGTCGCTTGGGCGGCCTCGAACGGCGACCGTTCGGAAAACGGCGACTACATTTACGGCAAGCGAAGGCTCCGTGAGATCGACCGGCGCATCCGTTTTCTCACAAAACGTATCGAAGCCGCGGAGGTCGTCGATCCTTCAGCGCAAAAATCCGATCGCGCGCTCTTCGGCGCAACCGTCGTCGTTGCGGGAGAAGACGGCGCGGAAACCACGTACCGCATCGTCGGGATCGACGAGAGCGATCCTGCGAAAAAATACGTCAGCTGGATCTCGCCGATCGCACGCGTGCTTTTGAACGCGCGCGCGGGCGATGTCGTCACGTTTCGCTCGCCCAAGAGCGAGGAAGAGCTTGAAATTCTGGAAGTTCGTTATGAAAAATTCTAAAAAGTGCCCGCCTACTTTTTACGGTGCGCCACACCGCCAAAAGTAGGCAGGCGCTTTTTAGCCTGGCTCGCAAGCGTCCACGCCGAGAGCTTGTAGAGCAGGCGCATGCCGACGTTGGCGTCCCATTCGTCGCCCGTTTGCGCCACATGTCGCGTGGCGCCCGTCTGCGCCGCATGCCACGCGGCGCGGCTGTCGGGATCCGGCGCCACTTCGCAGAGGTCGAAGCCGAGGATCTTGCGACCGCTCGTCGCGAGCTGGCGGATCAGGAACACGGCCTCCGAAAAGTCGAGCCCGCCCGGAACGGGCGTTCCCGTGTGCGGGCAAAAACGCGGATCGAGTGCGTCGATGTCGAACGAAATCCAAACTTGCCGCGGGAGCGTGTCGATGATTTCTTTCGAGATCGTCGCCCACGGAGCGCCTTGGAATTTTCTTCTCTGAAGGTCGAGATCGTAAAACACGCTTGCACGGTTTTTCTGCGCGAGCACGTAGGCATGTTCCTCTTCGCAGAAGTCGCGGATGCCAACCTGCGTGAGCTTCTTGATCTTGGGAATACGATCCAAAGCGTTGCGCATGATGGACGCGTGCGAGCATGTGAAACCCTCGAATGCGTCGCGCGTGTCGGAGTGGGCGTCGAAGTGAAGAATGCCGTATTCGCCGAAGCTTTCCGCGGCGGCCTCGAACGCGCCCAGCGGGCAGGAGTGATCGCCGCCGACGATGCCAGCGATCTTTCCGGCCGCGAGAAGCCGGCGCGTTTCCGCGCGCACGAAGCCGTTCAGCTTTTCGGAAAGCGCGTTCACGCGCGCCAACGCGCTTTTGAGTTTGGCGTCGCCGTCGATGCGCCCGCCGCTTGCGATGATTTTCCGGGCGAGGCCTCGCGCCTCCTCGTTCCAAGCGCGAACTTCGCTGTTTTCGGGCAGCATGAAAAAGCCCGCCTCATAAGGTTTTTCAACCTCAAGATCGAAAAGATCGAGCTGTGCGCTCGCGGCAAGAATCGCGGCCGGCCCGTCCGCCGTTCCTTCCCCGTAAGACGTCGTCGCTTCCCACGGAACGGGAAGATAGACGAGCTTCGACTCGGACTCTTCATAAGGCAGTCCAAAAATTCCAGAGTCCGGTTCTGCTGCGCTGTTCGGATCGAAACGCTTCTTACCCATCGTGAGCTCACTCTAAAAGATGCATACGCTACGGACAAGAAGGAACGGTTCCCGGCAGAAACAGCGCTTCAAAAGTCGATTCCGGAGGAGTCGCGGCTGTGGCGCGGCAGCCGCCGTGGCGATCGATGCGTTCTTTTTCGAGCGAGGGATCGGCGCTCAGATCCTCAAGCTGGTGCTTCGAGGGACGGGCGTCGCGAAAAAACCGCGCCCACATGGGAAGGGCGGCCGACGCGCCGGTTAGCTGGGCCGGCGGTTTGAACTTGCGGATCGCTTTTTCGTCGTCTTCGTCGGGAACTTTGAGCTCGTCAAACCCGGCCCAGGTTACGGCGGCCAGTCCCTGGGAAAACCCCGCGAACCACGAGTCGCGGTAAAAATTCGTGGTGCCGGTTTTTCCGTAAGCCGCTTTCGCGTAGCCAAGCCCAGGCATGATCTTCGCCGTACCCTCGCGGGTGACAGCCCTGAGAAGATCATTGAGCACGTCGATGTGCTTCGCTTCGACGACCGAAGCGGGCTGTGGCTGAAATCGCGCGAGCGTCTTGCCGGAGGCGTCGATCACGGCTCGTACGGTCGTGAGATCGACGCGCTCGCCGCGATTGGCGAAAACCGTGTAAGCCTGAAGGAGCTCGACGGCCGAAAGGTCGACCGCGCCCAGCGTGAGCGAAGGCACGGAAAGCATCGGAGAAGCGATCCCGAGCTTGCGCGCGAGATCGGCGATCGAGGGCACGCCCACGTCCATCGCGATTCGCGCCATCGGGATGTTGATGGAGTTCGCGAACGCCTCGCGCAGCGTGATGTGGCCGCGGTAGGCCTTTTCGTAATTTTTCGGGCTCCATTTCTTGCCGTCGTACTCGTGCGCCCAAGGCTCGTCGTCGACCATGTAGGCTTGCGAATACGGCTGTCCGCGGCTGTCGGCGCCTTTCAGAAACGCCGCGAGGTACGCGAACGGCTTGAACGCGCTCCCCACGTGGCGTTTCATATTGAGAACCCGGTTGAACGTCGTCTCGCCGTAAGAGCGCCCACCGACCAGCGCGCGCACGAATCCGGTCGGCGGGTCGGCGGCCACGAGAAGCCCTTCAAGGCGCAGCGGCCGCGCGACCTTGTAGCGCGCCTCGAGCTCGGTGACGGTTTTTTCCACGGCCGTATCCGCGCGTCGCTGGAGCGGCAGATCGAGCGTGGTGTAGACGCGAAGGCCCGCGTTGCTGAGGTCGCCGGCCGAGATTCCGCCGCCAAGTTCGTCTAGGATCTGCGCCTTCACGTAATCCACGAAGTACGGCGCCTTGTTCACGCCCGCGAGCGGCGGGGCGAAAACGAGCGTTTCGGCGAGCGCCGCTTTGAGCTCGCGTTTGGAAATCAGCCCGAGCTCCGACATTTTTCTGAGCACCGTATCTTTGCGATCAAGGGAGCGCGCGCGGTTCTTGTACGGAGAATAGTGCGCGGGCCCGCGAATCACTCCCGCGATGAGCGCCATCTCGGCGTTGGTGAGGCGCTCAAGCGGCTTGTTGAAGAAATAGCGCGCGGCCTCGGCCACTCCGTGCACTTCGAGCGCGCCGATCTGCCCGAAGTAGATTTCGTTGAGGTATTTTTCGAGGATCTGCTCCTTCGAGTACCGGACTTCGATCAGGAGCGCGAGCACGAGCTCCTTGAGCTTTCTCCACATGGTTTTCTGCCGGGTCGAGAGAAGGTTCTTCACGAGCTGCTGGGTCAGCGTGCTTCCGCCCTGCGCGAGCGATTGGCTCTTGAGGTTCACCCATATCGCGCGCGCCACGCTTCTGGGATCGAACCCATGGTGTTCGAGAAAGCGCTGGTCCTCGATCGCGATGATCGCCTGGACGAGCCGGGTGGGTATCGCGTCGATCGGCTGGTAGTCGCGGATGGCGGTTTCCGCTCCCGCGAGCCGCGCGATCGGGGTCGGCTCGAGCGCGATCGCGTCGCGCGGTTGCCCATCCACGAAAATGGAATCTACGCGTTCATCCTTGAGCACCACCGAAACGATCGCGTTCGCGGGCAGGCGAAGCGGGGAGTCGGCGGGAAGGACGGCCTCGGGATATTCAGGCTGGAGGTTTTTCCAGCGCACGCCCACTTCAGTGTCGCTGACCGCGATTTTGAGGTCGGCGAGCCGCTCCGTTAAGAAAGTATCCGCGTAAAGCGCGCCGGTCTTGAGCGTAAAGAGATCGGAGTAGATCACCGATGGACGCGTTTCGGGGGTCTGCGACATCAAGACGGTGATGTCCCGAAAGAGCTTTGTGCAGTAAAGGAGGAAGACGATCGTCGCAATGGCCGCGACGATGCCGACCCTTTTGAGTAATCGTTTATGGCGGCGTGTCCATCTGGGCATTTGAGAAGTATTTTTGAATAGTTAAACTTGATTTTCCGGTTCTGGCAATCATACTCTGGGAGCAACATGACCAAATCATCCTTGCATCGAATCATCCGCCGTGTCGCCGCGTTATCGGCCTTGCTGTTCGTCGCCGGCAACGCGCGCGCGATCCAGCTCGACTGGAGCGGCCAGTTCTGGTTCGACAATCATTGGCTGAACAATTACCAGCTCGATCGTTCGCGACCGGCTTACGACAACGATCCCGAGCTCGTGAACGGCGGCGGTCCTTACGTCCCGGGCGCCGGCTCCCGTAACGTGGTCTGGTACACTTCGTTTCTGCGCCTGAAGCCCAAGGTCGTCGTCAACGACAGCATCAACATCAAGACCGAGTTCCACGTAGGAAGCCCGATCTCCGGCTTTTTCGGCCGCGGCTATCCGCGAACTACCGATGAGAGCCTGAACTTCACTGGCTCGCAGAAAGAGGGTGCCGCGATCACGGCGCAGCGTTTTTGGGCGAACCTCATCACCGATTTCGGAACGGTCGAGTTCGGCCGTGCGCCGATTCACTGGGGCCTCGGCGCGATCTGGAACTCCGGCGACAATCTCTTTGACCGCTACCAGAGCACCGGAGACATGGTGCGCATCACGAGCAAGTTCGGAAATTTCTGGCTCATGCCTTCGCTCACCAAGGTCGCCGTCGGCGACAACGTCGCGGGCGCGCAGGATGCCGCCGGCAATACCGTTCAAGGCGACGATGACGTGACCGACGTCAACCTCGCGGCGAAATACGACAACTCGGAGGAAGACTTCGAGTTCGGCCTGATGTGGACCCACCGCGCGGGCAACATCGCGCAGCGGACCGTGCGGTACAATAATCTCGCGGCGGGAGGCGCGAACATGGGTTCGCAGCGCATTTCCTACAACATTTACGATTTTTACGCGAAAAAACGAATGGGTCGCTATTCGCTGGGCGGCGAGCTGCCGCTCTTCAGCGGAAGCCTCGGCGCGATCGACGGCGCCAAGGAATTCGAATACAAGTCTTATGCCCTGATTCTTGAAGCCAACTATACGTCTGATCTCTGGGATCTCGGTCTGAAATTCGGCCACGTGCCCGGGCAGCCCGCAAGCTCGGCCTCGGCGGGGCAGACTCCGGGCCAGGTCGTAAGCACGCTTCCGGCCGGCGACACGACGTTTCGAGCCGTTTACCTGAACAAGGATTACGGTCTTGGGCTCATCATGTTCCACTACAATCTTTATGGCCTTTCCAACAACAATCCGGATACGATCGCCGACGCCTTGTTGCGGTCGCCCTACGACTCGCCCATCGTGAACGCGAACTACGCCGCGTTTCTTCCGCAGATGAAGTTCGACAAGTGGACGCTCAAGGGCGGGATCATCCTAGGTTATGCCAACGAGACGGCGAGCGCGGGCAAGAACTTCTTCAACTACAATCAGCGCCGCTTCTACAACGCGATCGGCAATCAGTCGAAGTTTCTCGGCAAGGAGTTCGATTTCGGGATCTCGTTTAAGTGGGACGAGAACTTTCTGCTCGCATGGGACTTGGGCATGTGGTTCCCCGGCGATTATTACGCGTTCAGCAACAACAACGCGCTCAGGCAGTTCGACATGAGCATGATGTTTGCCTCGCAAGTTCGCGCCGGCATCACGTTTTAAGCCTCACTGCAGGATAAACGTGGAGAAGTAGACGTCGGTGATTCCGGCGCCGATCCGCGCGCTGGCGTTAAGAACGCCGTTGAATTCGCGCAAAAGCTCGGCTTTAAGCAGAAGTTTTCCCTGAATCGTGTTGAGCTCCGAGAGCTGTTTTCTGGCGAGGCTTGCGATCAGCCTGTCGGTCATGGCGTCTTTGAGCTGCGCGGCCGCTTTCGAGGCGTCGGCGTCGCGCGCCTCGATCGAGAGCTTGATCGTCGCGAAATGCGCTTTTCCCGAGGTCGGCGCGACGTTGATCGTCATCTGCTCGAAGTTCACGAGCGGCTTTTCGACCGGCTTTTCCGGTTTTTTCAGCGCCTCTTTCTGCTTTGCGAGCTCGTCGTATTCGCTGATGACGGGCTTTTTGTAGAGGAGCTTCGTGTAGGCGAACGTTCCCGCTGCGGTTAAAACCAGAACCGTGTTCAGGATCGGCAGAATGATCCGCGGATTGATCTGGATCCTGCGCCTTGCGGGCGCGGCAGCGCCTTCGCCCTCTTCGCCTTCGGCCTCAGCCGGTTTTTCCTCGTCCGCCATTCCCTACATTCTAGATGTGAACGGGCTCGTAGGGAAGTCCAAGATCCTTGGCGACCTGCAGATACGCGACCTTGCCGTTGCAGACGTTCACGCCCCTGTAGAGCGCGCCGTCTTTGGCGACCGCTTCCTTGAAGCCGAGGTCGGCGAGCATCAGGCCGTATTTCAGCGTGACGTTGGTGAGCGCGTACGTCGAAGTGCGCGCAACGGCGCCCGGCATGTTCGGAACGGCGTAATGGATCACGCCGTCGACCGTGTAGGTCGGATTGTCGTGCGAGGTCTGCTTGATCGTCTCGATGCAGCCGCCCTGGTCGATCGCGATGTCGATCACGGCCGAGCCGGGCGACATCTGCGAGATGAGGTCCTTGCTCACGAGCTTCGGAGCTTTGGCGCCCGCGATGAGCACGGCTCCGATCAAAAGGTCGGATTCCGTGACCGATTTCTCGATGTTCTCGGAGTTCGAGAACAGCGTCTGAACCGTTCCGCCGAAGATATGATCAAGATATTCGAGCCGCTTGGAGTTGACGTCGAGGATCGAAACCTGCGCGCCCATTCCGATGGCGATCTTGGCCGCGTTGATGCCGGAAACACCGCCGCCCAGAATCGCCACGCGCGCGCGGGGAACGCCGGGAACGCCGCCGAGCAACACGCCTTTTCCGCCGTTGGCTTTTTCAAGGAGGTGCGCGCCGATCTGGGTCGCCATTCTTCCGGCCACTTCGCTCATCGGCGTGAGCAGCGGAAGCGAGCCGTCTTCGGGCTGAATCGTTTCGTACGCGATCGCGATCACCTTGCGTTCCATCAGCGCTTTCGTGAGCTGCGGGGCTGGCGCGAGATGCAGGTAAGTGTAAAGGATCTGATTTTCGCGCAGGAGGTTGTATTCCTCGGGGAGAGGTTCCTTCACCTTCACGATCATTTCGGATTTCGCGTAAATTTCTTTGGCGGTATCGACGATCGCGGCGCCGGCCTTGACGTAATCCCGGTCTTCGATGCCGATGCCGTGCCCGGCGCCCGTCTGCACGAGCACGGTGTGGCCGTGCTGCTTGAGCGCCTTGACGCCAGAGGGGACGAGTCCCACGCGGTTTTCGTTGTTTTTGATTTCCTTCGGTACGCCGACGATCATGATCGATCTCCTTGTTTGGCGCACATACCGTGTGCGCCGGTTCTTAATGAGCCCGTACGGTTAATCCGTCGTAGGCTACAAAAACGTTTTTCGGAAGCATTTTCGTAAGTCTTCCGTACTCGATGTCGTGAGCCAGATGAGTCAGGATCGTGCGGCGCGCGCCAATTCTTTTCGCTATGGCCAACGAACCCTCGACGTTGAAATGAGTCGGATGCGGCGTTTCGCGCAGGCAGTCAAGCACCAGTACGTCGAGGTCATTGAGCTTGTCTAAAGTCTTTGCGGGAATATAGCTACAGTCCGTGATGTATGCAATATTATTGATCCGGTATCCCAGAACCTTGAGGCTGCCATGAATGACTTCAAGGGGTACGACCTGAACCCCCGCGATTTTCATGGGTTCGTCGATGCGATGGAGGTCGAGGACCGGTTTCCCTCCGCCCTCCTGGGTGGTTTTGAAAATATAGTCGAATTTTCGGCGAATCGCTTTGATCGTCCATGTGTTGCCGAAACACGGGATGCTCTTTCGCATCAGAAAATTGAACGACCGCAGCTCGTCGATGCCATGGACGTGGTCGGCATGGGGATGGGTAAAGAGGACTGCGTCGATCCAAAAAACCTTCTCGCGCATGGCCTGAAGCCTGAGATCGGGCGAGGTGTCGACCAGCAGGACCTTGTTTCCCACTTGAAAAGCGACACTTGCGCGTGTGCGCTTGTTTTTCGGGTCGCGCGACCGGCAGGCGCGGCAATCACAGCAGAGAACCGGGGTTCCTGTCGAGGTGCCGCAGCCGAGGATTTTCAGCACCGTTGCTTTGACGGGCTTCGGGGGTTTGGAGATGGCCTTGCCGCCGAGGCCCTTCATCCACCGTGCTTTGGCTTTGAATTTTGGCTTGCGCATTGACAGTTGCTGGTGTGTCTCATAAATCAAAAAGTCATGCAAGAACAGGTGGCTTTCGTCACGGGTGGAAGCGGGTTTATCGGCAGCGAAGTGATTCGGCAGTTGAACGCGCGCGGCGTGCGCGTGCGGGCGCTTTTGCGCGCGACGAGTCCGCGCCGCAATCTTGAGGGCGCGGCGTTCGAGGAAGTGCGCGGGGATCTCGGCGATCTCGAAGCGCTAAAGAAAGGCGTCGCCGGAGCCGATTACGTGTTTCACCTTGCCGGCGTCATCGCGGCGCCCAAGCGGGAGATCTATTTCAAGCACAACGCCGAGGGTTCGGCCAATCTCGCGCGCGCGTGCGCCGAAGCGAATCCGGGATTGATGCGTTTCGTATACGTGAGCAGCTTGGCGGCCAGCGGCCCGTCGGCTTCGCTTTCCGCGCGCCTTGAGACCGACGCGGAAGCTCCGATCTCCGCGTACGGCGAGAGCAAACTCGCGGGCGAGCGCGAAGTGTTCTCGCGCGCCGAAGGAAAATTTCCGGTCACCGTCATTCGGCCGCCGGCGGTCTACGGCCCGCGCGACCGCGGGCTTTTCGAATTCTTCAAGATCATCAACAGCGGCATCATGCCGATTTTGCCGGCGCGGAACGCGACGTGCGAAAAACACTACAGTCTGATCCACGTCGAAGATCTCGTGCAGGGGATTCTGCAGGCGGGATTGGCCGAAGGACAGGGCGCGAAGGAAGTGTTTTTCCTCGCGGGGGATGGCATTCACACATGGACTCAGATCCTGCGCGAAATCGCGGGCGCGCTTGGAAAAAAACCATTCCGCGTGAAGGTTCCGTCGTTCGCGCTGACCGGCATCGCGGGGCTTTATACATTGATCGGTGCGATCACCGGAAAACAATTTCCGTTGACTCTGGATAAGCTCAGCGAGCTTCGTCCGGATTTCTGGATCTGCTCCAACGAAGCAGCCAAGCTCAAGATCGCTTTCCGCCCCCGCTACAGCCTCGCCGACGGCATCGCGAATACGGTGGAGTGGTACAAGAAGAACGGGTGGTTGGCTTAAAAGCCCGGTCATCGGTTTTCAGTGATCGGGAAACAGGATTCCGGTCGGATGTACTTTCTGTAATATACTTACGATTTCACACTGTTTGACATATGATATTAAAGTGATATCATTTATTCGATGAGCCGAACCGCGAAGTTGATTGTGAAGTTGCGGTCTGGCCGGTTGACTGGCGCCGAACTTGTAACTCTTCTCGGCAAACTTGGATGGAGACAGATGCGCCAAAGCGGTAGCCATCAAACCTGGTCGAATGGGGAGAGAATCCTGATCGTCATCGCTGGACGAATGAACCTCAAACCCTACCAGATCAAAGAGGCTCAAAAGGCGCTTCTAGGAGGCTGAATGAAACGCAGACGATCGAAACCCCTCAAGTACAGGATAGATATCGCGTGGAGCGATGAAGATAGATGCTATGTGGCTCGGGTGCCCGAGCTTCCGGGCTGCGTGACCGACGGAGCCTCGATCGAAGATGCCGCCGCCAACGCACAGGAAGCCATCGCGGTGTACTTGGAGACATTGGATGTGCAAAAAAGACCGTATCCGCCCGCGCTTTCGGAGCGTACATTTTCGGGCAAGGTCCCACTGCGGATCAGCCCTGATCTTCACCGCGATCTAACGGCCCGCGCGATGACCGAGGACCTGAGCCTCAATCAATTCATAGAGCGCAAGTTGAAAAAGGCGATCTAGCCGCGAATTCACCGTACATCAATTCTTAGCTTATCCGCGTGAAGGTCGCGTGGTTAACTAGGGCAATGGCCTGCCTTTTAAAGGCAGCGCACCGAACAGTTGTCCTACTCGGGTTCTAAACTCTACTTGCCTCGGGTGATTGTCGGGGTGCATGTATTGATCTGCGCGGGCAACTTAATTCGCTTTTTGTTGCGCGCCGCTTGTGCGATGCCGTTGCTGCAATTCTGCCACCCACTCCCATCATCGCCGTTCTGGAAACAAACGCCCCCGATGGTCATGTACTGAAAATCCGCTTGTGCAGATTCTCCAGCCATCATTCCTACCCTTTTTTAAGGTTATAGTCCCAGCCTACCCCCCCCCGCAATGCGTCAACCGTGTCAGCGGCGCTACACTTTTTTATTTAAGAATCCGGCGGGTTAGAAAAAATGGTCGCGTCGAAATTCAAACTTGAAAACCGAAAACCGGACTCAGCTGCCGAGCGCCAAAAAAGGGACTTGCGGTTGTACACAAGATAGTGTACATTGAGAGCGGCAGATGAAGAAGCGGGACCTGGAAAAAACACTAAAGGCCATGGGCTGGTGGTTTCTCCGAGAGGGCGGCAACCACGAGGTGTGGACGAATGGTGTCGATACTGAGGCGGTTCCGCGACACAACGAGATTAACGAAAATACGGCCAAGGGGATCATTAAGCGGGCCAAGAAACGGCCACCCCCGGCCAAAGGAAAGGCGCGATGAAAATCGAGGGTAAACTGACGCCCCCGCGAGGGGCAAAAAACAAATATTGGGCCGTGGAAATCCCGCTGTTGGAGATTTATACGCAGGGAAAGAGCAAGGCTGACGCTTATTTTATGGCGAAGGACGCCGTGGAAACCCTGGTTGCCAAGAGAGGATTCGAGGTTATCTGTGCTCCAGGCAAAGGGAACCGCTTTATGTTGTCCGCGAACGATCCGGCAACATTCGTGGCTTTCATTCTTGGACGCCTGCGGGTTGCTCACAACCTAACCGCCCGCCAGATGGCTGAGCGGTTACGGTCTTCGTCGCCCAATACCTATGCTCGCTATGAGCAGGGAAGGGCGATGCCAAAGCTCGACACGTTGGAAGAGTTGCTGCGTGCGATCGACCCTACCCTGGGGTTGGTCCTTGTTGCCGGGTAACTTGAAAACCGAAAACCGGACTCAGCTCTTCGCCGGCAGCGCGTTCTCCATCGTGCACTTTCCGTCGAAGTGCGCGCCGAAGAGAATTTCAACACTGGGGGCCGAGAGCTCGCCGATCACGCGTCCGGTGCCGCTCACGATGATTTTTCGTCGCGCGGTGATTTCTCCGCGGACGTATCCGTCAACGGTGACCGTATCGCATTCGATTCGGCCCTCGATCACTCCGTTTTCGCCGATGATGACTTCCGAGCCCGCCGTGCCCAGCAGCGTTCCGTTCAGGATTCCTTCAAAGCGGGTATAGTCGCGGAATTCGAGCGTTCCTTCAAAACGCGAACCTTCGGTGATGAGATTGACCTTGTCCATTTCCATCACTTTTTCACCTCGTGGGTCATGTTCACGAGCAGCTCTCCTGTTCGCGTAAAAATGAAAATCTGAAAAGCATCGACCGGAAACGGGAGCTCGAACTGCGCGTTCACCATCCGAAAGCGCGCGATCGAAAACGTTTCGCCCTGCTCGAAATCCAAAAGGTAGGGGCCAGACGTGGCGAATGCGTCGGGATAAGCGAAGAGCGACTTGTCCGCGCGCCCGAGCACGACGATGTAGCCTTTCTGCGTTCCGTCTTCGGGCTTCGGATTGTGAAGCTCAAAGCTCATCGTTACGTTTTTGGCCCCGTTTTGCGCGATTTTGAAACCGCGAAGCAGGACGCGCGCGGCGTCTTTCGTCTTGTCGGTGACGGTCGGCGCGAAGAGCGCGAGCGCGGGGTTGTTTTTATCGAGTTCTTTCGGAGCCGCGGCGACCGCCGCCTGGTTCGCGAGTTTGGAGCGAAAGAGATCGACTTGGTCCTTGAGGGCGCGGTTTTGGTCTTCGATCGAGTTGCCGGCGGGTTGGTCCTCGCCTTCGGCGACGGGAGCGGCCTCGGGCCGGGCCGTTTTTGCCTGGCCAGCGAGGTAGAAACGAAGCGCAAGTCCCAAGCTCAGCAGAAGCAGCAGCGCCGCTCCCGACACGAGGAAAAGAGTTTGATAGATCAATCGCGTACTTAGCGTGAGGCTCTTGGGCGCGCGGTTGTCTTTATAGAGGACGATCTTCAGGTCGGACATGCTTGTAAAGATTCAACAATGCCGCGGGACCGATGTCAACTTTCGAGGAATTCGCGCCGATGAGATCCATGAGAGGGCGCCGACTCGCATGGTACTGAATGTCAAGCTTTTACCCGTCAATGAAGTTCTGAAATTCCGTGAGGAGGTCGACATCCAGCTGGATGTGCCGATCAATCTCTTCCTCGATAAGTCCTTTCGCGAGCATATCGAGCGTTCGCGAGAGATTCAGGCCGCTCCGCCCGTTGAAATGGCGGAGCCTGCGCGCGCAGCCGAATCGGTGGCCGAGCCCCCGCCTGCCGCGGCATCGCAAACTCCGCCACCGCCGCCAGAGGGCGCGTCGATCATGCTCTCGTTGGATGAAATCGCGGAGGAGGGGATTGCCGCTCCGGAACCCGTGATCGAGGCCGCGCCGCCCCTTTCGCCCGCGGAGCACGTCGAGGAACCCGTCGCCGAAATTATTGTGGAGCACGTCGCGGAATCCGCGGCGGCATCCGACGCGCCTCTTGCCGTTGAAGCCGCTCCGCAACAGGCTCCGGAGATTTCTTTTCTCTCGCCGGCCCCGCAGTTCGAGCCGACCGCGGAAGCTCTGGCGCCGATTATAGAAGCCGAAGCCGCGCAAGATCTTCCGTATCTTTTTTCGGGAAGCGGTTCGACGGAGACTTCGCTCCGCCTCACCCGCGGGATCGCGACGGGCGGCGCAAGCCATGCCCCAGCGGCAGGCGCCTCGGGCGAGCCGGCCTCGGGCGACGTCGAGATGCTCAAAAATTATCTCACGATGCGCGAGCAGGACATCGCCGTGCTCAAAGTCACGCTCAACTACACGCGCGAAGAAATTCAGAAATCCGAAGACGCGATCCGCGCGCACATGCAAGAAAACGACGAGCTCCGCCATCGAGTGGACGCGCTGCAATCGAAAGTGGACGCGTTCGAGCGTGAACGCGCCGTCGCCGGTCAAAGCATGGAGAGCGAGATCGATCGCGCGCGCGGCGAACTTCGAGCAAAATCCGACCGTATTCGCGTCCTCGAAGAGAAGCTCAAAGACTCGCACGATCAGTACGAGAAACTCAAAGAACGCGTGCGTATCGACATTCGAAAGATCCGCGTGCGCGAGCGCGAGCTCGAGAGCAAGCTGGAAATTCTCAAGCGCGACAGCGAGACGCTGATCGTTTCGCGCGAAAGCAAGATCCTCGAGCTCAAACGCCGCATCGACGTTCTGGAGTTCAACTGCGAAACGCTCCTGGAGCGCGCGGAGGCCGAGAAGCGCAACACGCTTCAGGCGCTCGAGCGCGAAGAGCGCGCGCGCCAGGCTTTGCAAGGCGCGATGAGCATTCTTGAGGGCGGCGCCGAAGAGCCGGGTGAAGGCAAGGAGCCGGGTTCGGAGATCAAAGTGGCGTGAGACATGGAAGCGGCCCCCAGCAAACCACGAAAACTGAAGCTCGTCGTCAGCGACTTCCATCTTGGCAGCGGTCTCTATCTTAAGGACGGCACGCGAAACATTCTCGAGGATTTTCAGTACGACGACGCGTTCATCTCTTTTCTGAACTACCATGGCTCGGGCGAGTATTTCGACGCCGAGATCGAGCTCGTCATCAACGGCGATTTTATGAATCTGCTGCAGATCAACTACAAGGGCGTGCACACCCATCTCATCACCGAGCGCATCGTGCTCGAGGGGTTACGTCAAAGCGTCAACGGTCATGCCGAGCTTTTTCGCGCGCTCAGGCGGTTCGCGGCCGCCCCCAACCATTCGGTCGTCTACGTGATCGGAAACCACGACCAAGGCATGCTCTTCGGACAGGTTCGCAAATACTTCGTGGAAGTTCTCAACCACGAGGTGAGGTTTTATGACAGTCACTACGAATTCGACGGAATCCGGATCGAGCACGGCCACATGCACGAGTGGAGCTCGCGCTTCGATTCCAGGCGCTACTTCGTCTCGCGCGGACTGCCCGAGCCGGTGCTGAACCTCCCGTGGGGCTCGCGCTTCGTCGCGGAGTTTTTGCCGAAGATCAAAATGGAGCGGCCGTACGTCGACAAGGTAAAGCCGTTTCGGCATTTGCTGCGCTGGATGTTCGTCAACGACACGTTCTTCGCGTTTAAAGCCGGGCTAAGAGTAATCTGGTATTTTATCAAGTCGCTCGTCCTGCAGCGGCTGGGCCGGCACTTTACGTGGCGCGGAACGCTCGATCTGATCAAGAGCATTACGATCTATCCGGATTTCGACCGCGAAGCACGCAAAATTATGATGTTGAATCCGGAAATTCACACGCTGATCATGGGGCATACGCACGTGCTGCATTACCGCCGCTATCCGGAAGGTCGCGAGTATTACAACATCGGCACCTGGAACGAGGCCACGAATCTCTCGATCGCGAACCTCGGTACGATGGTGGCGCTCTCCTATGCGCGCATTGAATTTCCGGAGCTTCCCGCCGACGTTGATCCGACGACCGCGCATGACAAGGCTTCGTTGCGTCCGAAGGTGAAACTCAAAGAGTGGAAGGGCGTGTGGAGGCCCGAAGTCGATGCCGCCATCTAAAAGGTGCCGACCTACTAATCGTGGTGTGTTGCGCCGTAAAGTGCTGACAAGCATCCTTTGGATTTTCTGGCTTTTGGTTCCGCTTCTCGGGGCGGCGCATGAACGCGGCTACGACGAAGTTTTCGACGGCGACGGATTCGTGCGCCCGCACTATCGCCAGATTTACAAAGCATACAAGCAACTCTCGAAATCCCAAATCCGGCGCATCGAAAAATCCACGAAGAAAGATTTCATGGGCGACAACGAGATGCTCGCCCTTCCGCGCGTGATTTCGGAAA
The DNA here is from genome assembly GCA_016186905.1 of Deltaproteobacteria bacterium. Taxonomy (GTDB): domain Bacteria; phylum Bdellovibrionota; class UBA1018; order UBA1018; family UBA923; genus JACPKS01. Next base: position 1,543 of record JACPKS010000080.1, on the reverse strand, counting down.
CGGAATACGCCGAGCTCAAGGCGGGTGTTGATCAGCGCGGCCGGGCTTTTCTGGCGTTTTTGCGCGACCACTACTCGGGAAAGCTCAGCTATCTCGACAAGGTCATCCCCGCGGACGTCATGCAAAGAATTCTGGAGCGCAATTACGAATACGACTGGGTGGGAACGGCCAACCCGGAGCAACTCGGCTTTTGGTACGGCCCCGACATCGTGCGAGGCCGGGACGGCCGTTGGCGCGTGATGGAAGACAATCCCTGTTTCGTGGGAGGAGTGGGCGACCTCACGCTCTCGAAGGAAACCGCGCTGAAATACGTGCCGGGTTACGCCAAGGCGCAAATCGTCTCGCGGCCCGAGCGGTTCTACGAGAATTTGGTGAAGCGCTACAGAGGGCTTGCGGGCGGCAAAGAGGTGGTCTTTCTTCAGTACAAGCGCAGCGTTCAGCCTGATCACGAGTCCCGGCGAATCCGCGCTATTTTCGAGTCGCTCGGAGTTCCGAACGCGTCGATGAGGATCCTCAAAGGCGAAGATACGGGTCAGTACGGGCCTCAGTTGGTCGTGGAAAAAGACGGCGTTTACCTGCTTAAGAGCGGCGCGAAGGGCGCGGAAAAAGTTCCGGTCGGATTCGTGATCACCGAGGTCGAACCGCACCAGATGGATCCGAGAAATCCCGCCGCTTACCGGAAACGCCTGCTCGACGAAGCGCAGGAGATGATCGCGTGGAGAAGCGTCGTTCCCGAGAGGGTTCGCGAAGCGCTCAAGAAGGAGAGCAAGCCGAATCCCGTCACCGGGCAAATCGACTTCATCGCGCTTGAGAAGAGAATCCGCGGAATCAAATACAATTCGCTGGATCGTTGGTACGGAGTGCCCGGGCTCTTTCAAGCCGCGGCGGAGGGAAAAGTGCGTTTGAGCTCGAATCCGGGGCTGGAGTTTCTCGGCGACAAGGAATTTTACATGTATGTCGAGGATCTCATCCGCTTCTATCTGGGCGAGGAGCCGATCCTGCGAAACGTCGCAAGCCGCACCTTCGGAAAGACCGTGAACGGGAAACGCGTTCTTGACGAGGAATTGTTCAAGACAGTGCGGGAAAATTTTCAGAAGTACGTCATCAAGCCAGCCGACGGCCGAGGCGGCGAAGGGATTTTCGTCGGGCCGAAGGACGATCCGACGAAACTCGCGGCGATTCTCGAAAAGGCGCGCGCGAACTTCGATGGCACGATCCTGCAGGAGTACATGCCGCTCTCGGAACTCGAAGGCTACATCGTCGACCAGCGCCTGCTTGCCGACGTCAACATGGCCGCGGGCGTGCTCGTTGCCGATTCGCCATGGGGCCGCGCCTCGAAAGGCTCGAAGGTGAACATCAGCGTCGATGGAAAAGTGACGGCCGTATTCGTCGTGCGCCCGCGAGCCGAGGATTTACAGCCCGGCTGCGCAGAGCGGCTGTACAGGAAGCGGAAATAAAAGGTGCCGACCTACTTTTCGTGGTGTGGTGCGCCGTAAAATAATCAGCCTTTTTTACGTCGCACCACACCACGAAAAGTAGGTCG
>JACPKS010000015.1 GCA_016186905.1 Deltaproteobacteria bacterium | reverse complement strand
ATTCGGATCGGCCGACATGAACTTCAGGAGCGAGGGCGCCGCGATTCTGGCTTCAATGATCGATGCTCGCGCCTCTGAAAGACGGTCGATGAGATCGCGGATTCGCGCGGTGAAATGCCCGCTGCTCAAGACTTTGGACCTGAGCCCTGAACGATCGGATAGCGCCGACACGGCGGCCAACGCCAGTTCGGACGAGAGGTTCTTCGAGCCGTCGAACATTTTTTCCACGAACCCGTCGCCGGAGGACTTGCAGAGCGCGGCAAAATCCGACACCGGGTTGAACGCCGTGAGGACCTCGCGATCGTCATCCGTCAAAGCGCCCGCGAAGCTTTTCGAGAACGCGGCAGTAGCGAGAAACGCCGTTACGTCATGCAAAGACTCAAGTACCGAGCGCTTCCGAGCGCTTCCGCCGAGAACGTATAAGACATAGCCTTTAAACGGATCGAGCGCGTCGGCATTGCCCGCGAACTCGATCTTGTTGCTTGAAAGCGCGTACCGAAGCGACGCACGGGTCGCGATGCTTCCGGCTTCCACCTTGCTCAAAGCTTTGACGATGCTGCGCAGTTTCTCGTTTCTGCGCGCGACATCGAGACCCAAATAGCCGTGGATCGTTTCGTGGATCAAGAGATAGGCCCTGCTTTTCTCCGACATTTGCGCGAAGAGATTCTGATCGACGTAGACCTCGCCGGTTCCCAGCACGCGGATCGCGACCTGTTCGGCGCGCGAATTCTCAACGACGGTGAGCGCGTCCTTATCCTGCGTATTCACGCGGACGAGCCTGCCCGTCAGGCACCAATCCAAAGCGCGGATCTCGCGCTCAAGGTCAAACGCGAAGTACCAGTCGAGGGCGGCGATGCGATCGAGCACCGCGCGGACATGCGGGGCCAGCGCCATCATGTTCGCGCCGCTCGTCCACTCGCACGCGGATTTCTCGTAGAGGTCGCGCAGCTCCCGGCGGCCGTTGACGATGGTCGTCTCGCCGCCCCCGCGCGTGCCTTCGTCGTGGATCGCGGTCCGATCCGAGGGCGCCAAAAGTTGGGCGCGCGCGGGATTCGCCCCGAGAACGAACCCGAACAAGACAAGTATTCCAACGACCGTTTTCATTTGACTCATTTTTTTCTCCATTTTGTTCGATCAGAAAGCCTGAACATGTGAATTCCCAGGTGATAAACTTCAGCACCTTTGCCGCGCCTTCTTGAGAGCGCGAGAATCTCTTTAAAGCATCTTTCAAAAATCTCTTCCGCATCCCGCATCTGGTCCGCCGAAAGGGTGAGGTCTTCGGTGCCCGTGAACCGAACGCCGTTTTTCTGCGTGCCCAGGGCGTCGATCGTTTTTTCGAGCATCTGCGAGTGATACTTTTTCAACGCGTCGTTTGAGTTCGGCGACCGCACCATGACGTTGTCTTTCGTCTTTCGGCACCCGCCGCTTGCGTCGCGTTCGATCAGCTCGAGCCGCGCGAGGCGCTCCAGCGCCGCCTCGACTTCAAGAGGGTGAATCCCGAGCACGGCGGCTGCGGATTTAACGCTGAAATCGAAGTCCTCAACGTCCATCAACCGCATGAGCGCGAAATGGCAGGCATCCGAGATCATCACGAACTGATCGACCGAGAGGTCGTGCTTAAGCTCGCTGTCGGGATGGAGCGTGCGGAGCTTTCGGAGGAGCACTTCCTTCACCTGCGGTTTTTTCGCGCGGCCGAGCTGGACGAGCGTGCGAAAGTACTCGCGCGCCGCTTCGTTTAAGCCGAGTCTTTCAGCGACCATCACCGCGTTGTCTTCGGTAAGGTGGCGCTTGCCGCTGAAGACTTCGGAGAGAAGCGACGGTGGCAATGAAAGCTGCCTTGCCATCGCGCGAAGCGAAAAAGACGGGTTCTTCCGCGCTTTATCGAGCAAGACTTCCTTCAGGTAGCCCGCGTAGTTATGGTGCCGGTAGATCGACATGGTGCCGTTGCTCCAAAAAAAATCGCCTTGCCTATTTCGATTCGAACGGAAGATTCAGGATATCGTCGGTGTAGTCGCTGCTGTTCATGAGTCTCAGCGCCGTCGCGATGTCAAAACCCATGCCGGCGATCGAAACCACGGTGCCGTCGGCAAGAGTGGTTACGAGATTTTTATCGAGCTTGGATTTGATACCCGCGAGCAAGGTCGAATAGTCGGCCTGGGTAAGAGTCACGCACGAATAGCTCTTGCAACCCTCGCTCAGCAGGTCTTGCACGTATAGAAATACCGGGAAGTAGTCGTACAATCCGGGGTTCTTAGAAAACGTGATGAGGTCGACGTCCGGCTTCGCTTGATATGGCACAGCGATAAGGTCTCCCCCAATTGTCCTAACGGACATGAAAACTCCGTCTCTCTTAAACATGGCCGGAAATTCAGCGAATATGTTGTAGAGCTCCTTGATCTGCGATTGGTACTCCGGCGTAATTTTTTTGTTAATGATCTGCAAGGTGGCGTTAAGCATCTGGGCCTTTTGCGAGGCGACGTAGTCGTTTGAGTTCGCGATCGAGCTGCATTTGTTCAAAATCGGCAACAGCTCGTCGGCGAGATAACGGTCGAAGACGGCCATTCTTTCATTCACCCGAGCCGCGAATTGCCGCATTTTGGCGCGGTAGTCGGCATGAGCGTATTTTTCATTCGCGTTGTTGACGATCTGAGCGGTGAGAATCTTGATCTGGTCGCGCGAGACACTGACCTGCGCTTCGAGCTCGTTATTGAACTGCCGAGAGGTCTTTTCCTGGGCCGTGGCCGGGGTTGCCGTGCTTAAAGCGGCGGCGATGGCGGGAATTGCAAGTAAGAGCTTGTTCATAACGATTACTCCTGATTCCTGGATTTATATCGCGAAATTTTTCAGCAGATATTCGAAGTTTTTATTTGAGGTACGGTACGGCTTTCGATCGGATTGCTTTTCATCCATCATCGCGCGATAGGCTTTGTTCGCCCGGTGCGCTCGAATCGCGCCACCGATATCGGCGATCAGGTTTCTGTTCATGACCGCCAGATCTACGACCACGATCACGGCAGTCGCGACCACGAAGGGAACCGCCAAAGTAAGCACGAAAGGCAAAGCCACGACTCCAAGGAATACTCCGAACCCCACCAGCCAGCAGACTCCGGTCGCCGCTAAGATGTTGGATCCGACATAAACGCCGGCGACAACTCCTCCTAATATGAGCGGCAGGAGGAGGCCGTTGGTACCGCCGTAGATGTCGTGGTTGAGGTCTCCTATTGATTCTAAGTCTTTAGTAGTAAACGGGGCATCATCGTAGTCCATGTAATCCCATTTTTTGCGATCACGATCCGATGAGATTTTTTTATGGAGGTGGCTCGCGAGAATTTCTTTCTTCATCGCCTTGATGACGTACTGCGGACCCACGAGCTTCACGCCGTCTTTTCGCAGCTGAAATCTCACGCAATCCGGCACGTTCGCGACGTTTTGCAGGCAAACGAACTGAAGCGTTGCGTTCGTCTTCCGGTTTTCAATCGCGCGGCCAAGCGGTTTCAAGGCCTGGATTTCCGAAGCCGGCGGGGCGGCATACTCCTCGCTCGATCTCGAAACCGTTTCGATGACTTTGATTTCATCGGGCAGCTTCGCCAGAAAGTCGGCCGGATCATCGTACGTCGCGACCTGCACGTCGTTCATTTCTATGGGCGCGGAAGAAGCAAAAACATTCCAAGGCAGCGCGATCGAGAGCGCGAGGATCGTACAGAGCGCGCGAGTAAACGGTTTCATGGTCACATTCCTTTCGACATCAAAGTCGGGCTAAGTTTTCAGTGCGCGCAATATAGCAGTACATACTGCGCTGAGTCAAGAAAAGCGTGAACATACTGATCTCGTTTTGAGAACAGGTATAACACTTGTAATATTGATTAGTTGTTGTTACTTCGACCCCGGCGCGCGCTCGCCGCCGGCAACGCTTAAGCGTTCTTCGACATTGGTGAGACGGTCTTCGGCGACCGAGACCTCGACGGTTTTTTCCATTCCGAGCAACGTGTTCACGAGCTTGATTTTGTAAGTGCCGACCGGAACGCGCCTGCGCGTGACGGGGGTCGCGATTTTTTCCTCGGCACCGTCGATATTGATCATCGCGTCGGCGCTCGGAGTGGTCTTGATGCTCAAGTATCCGAATTTCGTGACGGTAAGCCGAATATCTTCGGCGTACTCGGTGGCGCTGCCAAGCTTTCCGGCATCGATCGTGATGGTCTTGCGAAAGGCGCGAAAACCCTCGCGCTCGACGACGACTTCAAACGGCGCGCCGACCGGCGCGATGCCGACCGCGGTCAGCGGATCGACGACGTCGCCGTTGATGCGGACTTTGGTTTCGGCTCCCACGACGGCGGGCTGGATGTTCAAGCGCACGGGAACGGTTCTCGTTGGAGCCGCCGCGGCGGCCTCGGGCTGCCCTGCCCCCGGCTCGCGCGCGAGCGTGAACGTGAGCGCGCGCGTCTCGCCCTCGGCGAGCGTCACGTCCTGCGAGGATTTCAGGTAGCCGTTCGATGAAACCGAAACTTTGAGCGCCTGGCCGGCGGGCAGACCGCGCACCGAAGCCGGAAGCGCGGAAGCCACGACCTTGTCGTTCACGGTAACCGTCGCGGCCGTGACATTGCCTTCGATGGCGAGCGCCGCGGCTAACGTTGGCGGGGTCTTCGCGCCGCCCGCGGGTCGGCGCGCGCTGTCTTCCATGAAGAAGTAGTAGTACCCCGCTCCGAGCGCCGCGATGAGAAAAACGGCCGCCGCGAGCGGAGATTTTCGCGACTTCTTCTCCTCGGCCCGCGCCGCGCGCTCGCGCGCGGCAGCCGGCCTGGATGTGGCCGGGGGGTTGGCCGTCATGTCGAACCCGCCAAAGCCCGCGCCGCCGGCCACCGGGGTACCGGGTGCCGGAAACGACCTCGTGTTAACGCGGGAACTTTTTCCCGCCGACTCGAAGTCGAGCTTGATGTTGCTCTTCTCATTCTTGTTGAAATCGATCACCTTGAAGCTTTTCGAGCCTTCGCCCTTGGGTTCCGCTTTCGGAGCGCCCATCGGAACGGTCGCCGTCTGCTCGCGCGGCCCGAGCTGGCGCGTGTGCGATTCCTCGTCGCTCTCCATCGTGCTCAAGAGCTGCTCGGCGCGCTCGTTCAAGCGCACGAACTTCTGCCGGTCCTCGACGATCTCGTTCTTGAAAAGATCCCTGGCGTAATTGGCGAGATCGTTGGGCGCGAAATCAGGGCAATACTGGTTCAGGAATTTGCGAAGCGCGCGATGAAGCTCGTCGGCGTTGCCGTAGCGGCGGTTGCGGTCTTTTTCGAGGCACTTCATCACGATCGCATCGAGCTCCTTCGGAGCCTTCGGGTTGTGCGTGCTCGGCGGCTTCACGTAGGCCGTGGAATTCTCGATGAGCTTGATCACCGCGTAGTCGTTGTCTCCCGCGAAGAGGCGGCGCCCCGTCAGCGCCTCCCAAAGCACGATGCCAAGCGCGAAGATATCGCTGCGCCCGTCGAGCTCGTCGCCCACGATCTGCTCGGGCGAAAGGTAACTCGGTTTTCCTTTGATCACGCCCGCGCGCGTGGACTCGCTGTTGGTGACCGCCTTGGCGATGCCGAAGTCGATGACCTTCACCGCTCCGTCGTACGAAACGAGTACGTTTTGGGGACTGACGTCGCGATGAACGAGGTTCAGCGGCTTGCCGCTGAACTTGTCTTTGTATCCGTGCGCGTACGAAAGCCCCGCGGCGGCCTGCTCGGCGACGTAAGCCGCCTGCTCGACCGGAAACGGTTTTTTCTCTTCGATGGACCGGTTGATGAACTGCCGCAGGTTGCGGCCGTCGACGAGTTCCATCGAGAGATAGAGCTGACCTTCGAGCTCGCCGAAATCGTAGATCTGCACGATGTTCGGATGCGTGAATCCGCTGGTCGTCTTGATTTCGCCCTTGAACATCTGCACGAACTCGGGATTCTGCGAATAACTCGCGAGCACGCGCTTGATCGCGACGAGCCGCGCGCCGCCGTCTGGCGTCGACATGCGGGCGCGGTAGATCTCAGCCATGCCCCCCTGGGCCAGCAGATCGAGCAGGAAGTATTTGCCGAATTTTTTGAGCGCGTCGGCCACCGATATCCTCCAAAGGGAATCTCATGATCTTTTCGGCCGAAACCAGCGAACTCCTTAATGCGGATCGCGAAAAAAGAAAAAGCCGGGGCGGAGCTCTAAACTCCCGCTCACCGGCTAAAGATTCTTTAATAAGTTCTTTGATATCCGACGGTTATACGCCAAAAACCAAAAAACATCCAACGATCAGGAAAGCATAGACCATAGTGATCATAATGGCTTTACCTCCAGGGGCCCCCTTATCGCAATGACTGTGCCGCGCGGTGCGTCATCGCAAGTCCTCGATTTGCTTGGAGCGGGCCTGTTTAAGGTCTGGACACCCTTTCTTTTTTACAGGGTCAAATCAGCAAACCTTCGGGAACCCATTTCGACCGGTCGGCCGCCTCAAAACGCGTGCCGGAAAGCGCGCTGACTTCGAGTGTTCGGTACGCGCCGAAATGAATCAGCTCTGCCAGCGCCAGCCCGGCGGCATAGGACTGCATCGCCCCCCGCCCCGAAAACGAATGCGCCTCGAAAACGCGATCAAGCCCTGGCACCCGCCCGATCACCGCGCTCATGTCGGGGCTCACTTCGTACAAACCCGCCATTCCGGTGACGTGTTTGAGGTTCGCGAACTTCGAGGAACGCTCTGCGAGCCGCGGCCAGATGCGGTTCTGAAAAAATTCCTCTCCGCCGTATTCGAAATCATAGCCGTGGGCTTGCTCCGGCGTCGCGAAACCCGCGAGGATGTATTTCGCTTCGGGATGAAAATACACGCCCGAGCTGTCGACGAACATCCCGCACGCGGTCAGATCGACGTCGCGGCACTCGAAGAGGCTCATCTGGCGTTTGATCGCCTTGCACGGACTTGTTTTTCCCAGTCCCTCGGCGAATCGCCTGGCCCAGGCGCCGGTGCAATGAACAAGCGAGCGGGCACGCATTACATGCGTGCCCAGCGAGCTAATGCTGCTCGCTTCGGATTCCGAAACCAGAACAGATTTCACTTCATCCTCGGACAATGAGGATGGAAAAACATTGACGTCCAATTCCAATGATCCGTCTTCTTGAGCGCGAACTTTTCTTACCCAACTCCGATCCACAAACTCGACGCCTGCTTCGCGCGCAGCCGCGCGATAGTGCAGCTTCAAAAGGTTGGGATTAAGTAAACCATCCTTTGGTGAGAATGTCGCGCCTCCAAGATCATCGACGCGATCAATAAAGCCGTACCGCTTCCGGATTTCGTCAGGAGTCAGATACTCGATTCCAAGATCAGCAAGGTGAGGATTTGAAGCAAGGCGCTTGCGCGCCTGTTCCCAATTCGCGCGCGAATGCATCCAGAAATATCCGCGCTGGCGAAATCCGATCTCGTCGCGCACCGTCTCGTAATACGCGATCGAGTGCCGGGCGAGCGCGGCGTTCAGAGGCTGGTTCCAGATCGCGCGAACGCCGCCAGCGTTAAGCTCCGACGAGCTGAAGCTTCCTTCAAGATCGAGGTCAAGCACGGTAACCGCGCGCTTCGAGAGGCGCGCGAGATTCATCGCCACGCTCGAGCCGATCAGGCCCGCGCCGACGATCACGATATCCTTCGAATCCTTGGACATGAGCTCGAAACTACTCTTTAAGCGACGTATACTCTTCGGCGGCGATCTTGTAGCGGTCGCCTTCCTTCACGAAGTAGAGCAGCTTCGTGCCGGACGACTTAAACCCTCTGGCGCCGCTCTTCAGGCTCGACTCGTAATTCTGCGTGAACATCACGACGTCGTACTTGGGATGGTAAAAATAGCGCACGCCCGTGGGATTCACGCGGATCACGGCATAGCGCTGGTTGAGCGACGCTTTGTACGCCCGGTACCGCTGAAGATTCATGTTGTTGTAGCGAAATTTTTCGGCGTACGAACCGATGTAGCCTTCGATGTCTTTTCCGCTCCACGCGCCGACCCACGATTCAAACGCTTGATGAAGCTCGGGCTTGAAGGCGGAGCTGAGATAATCCGGTTTCAACTCGGGATAAACGATGATCGGCGTGAGACCCAGCCGTACCGTTTTCGCCACTTCCTCGATCTCGTGGTTGTCGATCACCACGCAGCCCTCGGAATCGTAGTCCTTCTTCAGGCGCGGCGGATCGTCGGTCGCATGCAACATGATATCGTAGCCCGTTTTGCCAGCCATGCGATCGATCGTGTTCGGATAATCCATCATGATCGCGAGCACACCGAACTTTTTCTTGAGACCGGGCGGCCGCATCCTGGCCTTGAAAAAATAAATCCCCTCCGGAGTCTTGAGGTCTTTTTCGACCTCCTTATCGCCCAGAGCTTTTCCGAGTGTTACGTGAAAAGACTTAAGAATGCTGATGCGGTCGCTAAGGTACTCGGCCATGTGGAGCTGATGCCTGGCCTTGTCCACGAGAAGAACGTGGAACGGGTCCCGGGCCCAAACCGATCCCCACGCGGAAAACGAGGCCAGCAGGCAGAGCGTCGCGGCTATTACGAAATGAACGCGCGCGTCTTTATGCATCATTCACATTTTAGAGGAGGGACAACGAGAGTCAACGGGGAAGCTGTCACTTCCCTGAAATCGACTCGAGTTCGGGCAGAATGCGGCCAAGCCTCGATTGGCTGAGCCTCATCAGCAGCACGCGATACATGGCCTCGATGACGATCTTTTTACTCATCTTGGATTGCCCGAGATAGCGGTCTTCAAAAACAATGGGAATTTCCTTGAGGCGAAAACCCTTCTTGAAGGCCCTGTATTTCATTTCGATCTGAAACGCGTAACCGTCGGATTTGAGTGACGACGGCACGATCGCCTCGAGAACGCCGCGCTTCCAGCAATTGAACCCGCCGGTCAGATCCTGAAAGGGCAGATTCAAAAGGAGCTTCGCGTAAAGACTGCCGCCTCGCGAGATGACCCTGCGGCACAGTCCCCAGTTCAAAACCCCGCCTCCCGGCACGTATCGCGATCCGATCACGCCGTCGTATTTCTCGATCTCCTGCTGAAAAAGCGGCAGGTATTTCGGATCGTGGCTGAAATCCGAGTCCATCTCGAAAACCACGTCATAGCCGTTTTCGAGCGCGTACTTGAAGCCGGCGACGTAAGCCGTGCCGAGACCGAGTTTTTTCGCGCGATGGATGACGTGAACGCACGGATTCGATTCGGCGAGCACGTCGGCGAGATCTCCCGTGCCGTCGGGAGAGTTGTCGTCGATCACCAGCACGTGGGTATTTTGATCCACGTGCTGAAAAATCTCGGAAACGAGCCGCTTGATGTTCTCGATCTCGTTATAGGTCGGGATGACGATGAGGGTCTTCATCTAGAACGGAATGTCCTCTTCCGTGAACGAAGCCGGTTCCATGTTGACGTTCTGGAAGTCGTTGCCCGCGGCTCCGGTGCCGGCGACCGTGGTGCCGGCGGCATCCGCGGCGCGCGCGCCCGCGCCCGCACCAGCGCCCGCTCCGGCGCCAAGGAACTGCACGGTGTTCGCGACAACCTCGGTGGTATACTTGGTCTGGCCTTCCTTATCCTGCCACTGGCGGGTCTGAAGGCGTCCTTCGAGATAGACCTGGCGGCCCTTGGCGAGGTATTCGCCGCAGAGCTGGGCGAGTTTTCCCCAGACCACGATACGATGCCACTCGGTACGCTCCTGCTTCTGGCCGTTCTTGTCGGTCCAGTTTTCATTGGTGGCGATGTTGAAATTAGCGACCGTCGAGCCTGACGGCGTGTTGCGGATCTCCGGATTGTTTCCGAGCCGCCCGATGAGAATAACCTTATTCACTGACATGGTGCGTCCTCCCCTGCTGCTAAGCCTTGCTTGTGGTTACGAGAGGGGTTTAGCGTCGCCACGGCATTTCTGTCAAGCGCGCAGATTTCGGACCCAAAAACGCCTCGCGCTACTCGTTTTTGAGAGGATTTTCCGGCTTGGAAGGTGCCGGCTCCCGCGGCTTGCCGGCTGGAGAAGCCGTCCGCGTCTTGTTCTTTTCCTCAAAAAACTGCTCGATTTTCTGGCGCGCGAGCTTCACGTCGTATTTGTAGAGATACGGATCGAAGCCGCAGTGCGGACAAATCAGACTCTGGCGGGCTCGAGCACGATAAAAAAACTCGAAGAGCCCCCAGATCGGGAAATTAAGAAAGAAGCCCTTGAACCCGAAGAGCGGCCAGAACACTCCCGTCAGACAGAGCGCCAGCACGCCCAGGGAGATGTAATGTTTTTTCCGCGGGGAAGGCCAGTAGAACGTCCGGCGTTGGGCCTTGCAGACGGGGCAAAAAAACTCCCAGTAGGGCCTCTTTTGATATTGGAAAGGCAGGCTCTCCATAGCATGAGTATAGCATGAATGAGGCTCTCCGATGAATCCGCGGCTCTTGTGGGAAACGCTCGCGGAGGATCTCGGGCCGGGCTTTGCCGAAAGCCGCGAGCTGCATCGCGCGGTATTGAAGCTAAGCCGCTCGTTTACCGAAGGCCGTGAAGCCCTGGAACCCGCTTATTTTTCAGACCCGCTGCTGCGCCGGGCGTATCTTGCCTACTTCCTGCCCCTGGGCTTCGCGAAAGTGCAAACGCTGCTGCTCGCCCACAAAGGATGGCTGCCGCCGAGAACGCGCGAGCCCGCGGATCAGCGCCCGATTAAGCGCGCGGAGAAGCCCACGGAAATGCCAGAGGATAAGCCCGAGCCATCCGAGTTCCGGATTCTCGACTTCGGCTGCGGCCCCGGAACCGCGGCCCTCGCCGCACTCGACACGCTCAAGCGCGTGGTGAAATCCGGGAACGCGCCCCGCGTCGCGGTGGATCTCGTCGATTCCCAGCCGGAAGCGCTCGAGGTCGCGCGCAGGCTCGTCGCTCGATTTGCCGGAAGATTGGGCCTCGGGGTCACGATCCGAACATTTCAAACGCTGCCAGACGGCGAAGCCTGGAAAGCGGACGTCCTTGGCCACGATCTCGTGATGGCCGTCAACGTCTTGAACGAGCTTCCTCCCGAGGAGGGCGTGCGCGGCCGCGAGACGCTCATCCGGCTCTGGGAACAGACGCGCGGTTTCGATTCCGCGAGCCGTCAGATAGGCGGCATCGATTCCGCGAGCCGCCCGATAGGCGGCTCGATGCTCATCGTGGAACCGAGTCATCGCGTCGCGAGCCAGCGGATGGTGCGGTTTCGCGAGCGGCTGCTCAAGTCTCATTCGACGGACGGCGCGGTCCCGCGCGGAGCGCGGATTCTCGGGCCGTGCATGCATCTTGGCGCGTGCCCCGTCAATCGAACCAAGAACTGGTGTCATTTCTCGGAGCCCGCGCTCGACAGCCGCTTGCAGGATTTGAGCACGCGCGTTTTCAAAGACCCGCGCAAGTGGCTGAAGTTTTCTTACCTGTTTTTCAAGCGCGAGGATTTCACGGCGACAACCTGGGATCGGCTCACCTATCGCGCGATCGGCGATTTGCATCCGGTGGGCGGAGCGAGGCCCGAGCGGCGTCTTTCGCACCGACACAGCGCAGGACACCGCGCCCACACTCTCGCCATCGACCTTTGCCGCCCGCGCGAGAAGCTCGTGCTCGCGCTTCCGGCCGCCGCGTTTCCGCAAGAGCTTCGCGAAAAACTCGTGCGCGGCGCGGTCGTCACGATCGAGGAAGGCGCGGATGAAGCCGCGAAAAAACCAGGCGGGAAAATCGCGCCAGCGCGCGTGCGCGCGACTCCGATGACCTCTCGCAAGATTTGAGACGGGTTTTCGACACGCTGGACTAGGCGGCCGCCAGACGCTTGAGCAGCTTGTCCCGCAACTCCGCGAGCGAACCGGAGTGCGCGAAACCCGCGGCGAATTCGTGGCCGCCTCCGCCGAATTCGTTGGCGACGTCGTTGACCTTCACGCGGCCTTTCGATTTGATGCTCACCTTCACGCGGCCGTCGTCTTCCTCGCGAAAGAGCACGAGAACTTCGGCATTCTTGATGAGCAGCAGAAAATTCACGATGCTTTGAGTGTCATCGCTCGTGGCGCCGTATTTCTTCCGGAGTTTCAGCGGAATCTCGACCCAGGCGATCTTTCCTCCGTCCGATTCTTGCACGCCGGAGAGAACCTCCCCGATAAGCTTTAAATGGCCCGCGGATTTCGTGGAATAAACATTTTGGTAAACTCCCTCGGGCTGGAGGCCGTAATCGACGAGGTCGGCGGCGATCCGGTGCGAAAGCGCCGTGGTGCCGGCGTAACGGAAGGAATTCGTGTCGGTGATGATCGAGACGTAAAGACCGAGCGCGATTTCAGGCGAGTAGCGGAAGGTCGGCGATTTCGGATCGAGCACGTCATGCGCGTGGTGGAACAGGCGGTATAAAAGTTCGCCGATCGAAGACGAGCGTTCGTCGACCAGCGCGTGCACGCGGGCCTTGTCGGTTTTGTTGAGGTGGGGCGCGAGATTCGGATGGTGATCGAGGATGAGAATGTTTTTCGCGAGGCGCGTGTAGACCTCCCAGAGCCCGTTGATGCGGCGGGGATCGCTCGTGTCGACGATGACCGCGAGATCGAAGGGTTTAAGTCCAGCGTCTTTCGCGGCAGGATCGACGATTTCGATCGCGCCGGCGCGGTCAAGAAAGCCATAACGCTCGGGAAGCGGATCGGGATTTAGGATTCGGACGTTTTTTTCGCCGCGAAGCAGATAGTGATAGAGCGCGATTTCGGCGCCGAGCCCATCGCCGTCCGGCTGGACGTGCGTCGTGATGATCACCGAATGGCTGTCGGCGAGAAGCCTCCCGGCTTCGGAGAGGTTTTTCTCCATCGTGTTTCCGCGGCTCCGCTGTGGTTGTATCTCTTTATCGACGCGTAGTGGATGGAACTGAAAGCCGCTGGCGCGGGCGGGAGTTTTTTGCCGGGCCACCGGTTTGGTTCAGTTCATTTTCGAAGCGAAACTCATGCCAACCGGCTTCGATGACGATGGATCCATATAGGGTGTGCATCCAAGCAGGAGGAGTAAACGATGTCCCAGGAACTCAAGCTCGATCCGCTCTATGCAATCCTCGAAAAACATCTTTACGATTTCAATGACGGCGAGGAATCGCAGCAGCAGTTCATCGACAATATCGCCAAGGATTACATCCAGTACCTGATCTCGCGCCAGGTCGCCGTGCCCGCGAAATGGAACGCGCTCATCATGGACGAGCTGCGCGGCCAGATCAGGAACATGCTCGTGAAAAAAATGTACGGTTGTCTTTCGATTCAGGAATTCGTGAGGAATCAAAAAGATCAAAAAACGAAGCGTCGCGCGGCACGGAGAAAATTCGCGAAGCTTTTTTAGCGGCGAGATTTCGGAGCGTGGCCGCGCGAACGGCCACTTCGACGCTTCTTCGCGGGACGGGGCTTCGTTTTCTGACGTCCTCTTCGTCCTCTTCCCAACTCGATCGCAAACTGAATCATCATCCGCGCGACGTTAAGCCCGGTCGCGGCCTCGATGCCTTCGAATCCCGGCGAGGAATTCACCTCGATGATTTTCGGGCCGTTGAGCGATTCCAAAATATCCACGCCCGCGACCGAAAGCCCGAGCGCCTTCACGGCGGTCACCGCGATGCGCCTGTAGTGCGGGTTGAGGTCGGTCGGGATTCCCTCGCCGCCGCGATGGATGTTCGAACGAAACTCGCCCGGCCGAGCCTGCCGCCGCATCGCCGCCACGACTTCGTTGCCGATCACGAGCGCGCGAATGTCCTGGCCGCGGCTCTCGGCGATGTACTGCTGCAAAATCACGTCCTGGCCCAGCCCCCACATCGTATCGATGACCGATTCGGCCGATGCCGGACTCTCGACGAGCATCACGCCCACGCCTTGCGTGCCCTGGATGAGTTTCAGCACCGCGGGCGTGCCGTGCACGTGACGCAAACCCATTTTTATGCCGCGGCTGCCGCGCATCAGTATCGTCGTGGGAATGTCGAATCCCTTTTCCGCGAGAACCTGCAGGCAACGAAGTTTGTCGCGCGACTGCGCGATGCCGAGCGAGCTGTTCACCATTTTGATGCCGAGAAGCTCGAACTGCTTCACGACCGCTAGGCCGTAGTCGGTGATGGAGGTTCCGATGCGCGGGATGGCTACGTCAATGTCGACGGCGAGTCGATCGTGAACGAGAATGCGGCTCGAATCGCGGCTCACGACGATCTGGCAGTCGAGCGGATCAAAGACCTCGCACTGCACGCGCTGCGAGCGCGCCTCTTTGAGCAAGCGGCGGATGGAGTGGAGCTGGCGGTTGCGCGACAGAATTGCGAGTTTCATGCGGTTGTGACCATATTATCTTATGCCGCGAAAACGCGCCTTGGTTTTATTGCTTTTGTCGGCCTGCGCTACGACCGACAAGCCGCTTCCGCACGAGCCGGTACACGCGGCGCCCGGCGCGGTTTCGTTTTGCAGGGGATGGCAGCGCGCGCTTCGCGGAAATCTTTCGTATGTCAGCGCCACGCCCGATGGTTCTCGACTTGCCGTCTCGACCAGCGCTGACGAGGGACGCCCTCGTGGTTTCGAAGCTCGCCTTCGCGTGCTGAACGCGCGCGGAAAAACGCTCTGGTCGCGCTGGCTCGGCCAGCCCGTCAAAGGCCAGGCGATTTCCGCCGACGGTTCCCTCGTAGCCGTGAGTACATACGAAGATCTTTTGTATCTCTTTAACGCCTCTGGAAAACTGCTTTGGAAAAAAGAGCGGCTTGGAACGCCTGTCATACTTTCCAAGGCGGGCCGCGTGTTGCTCGTCAACGACGACGACTCCGATCCGGAAACGGCGTTTGTCACATACGACCTTGCTGGGCGCGTAGTCGGTACGGCTCGTGCCGCGCGCGACGCAGAACCGATGGACACGAACGTTTCGTCCGACGAAAGTATCGTCGCATTCGCGCTCAATCCGAAAAAATGGCAGGCGCGCGCTGTTGACGGAAAGATTGTCGGCGAAGGATCGCTTTCCGGCAACGCCGCCGCCGTGACCGCGTTTTCCTCGCCGGACTCGCCGGCAAAGGCCGTATACGTTTTATACTCTGGCGGCGGGCGCGCGCAGAGACTAAGTGGTTTTGAACTTCCGTCGGGGCGCGCGCTCTGGGACGTGGCGCTCGACCGGCACTACCTGATCATTCGCGCTTTGGATGTGAACGGACGCGCGATTCTCGTTCTTTACGGCAACGCCGCAGACGGCCAGGCGCTCGCGGCGCACGACGGCGCCGACGGAAGGGAATTGTGGAAGCACGCGTATCCCGTTCCAGCCGTCGATTCTTCGCCGGTGTTCGTCGCGCGAAAATCCAAAACGCTTCCGGCGATCGCCACCGCCACGCTCAACATGGGACCGGAAGCCGACGGCGGCAAGCCCGGGATTCTTCATCTGACGGGACTTCTCGCTTCGGGCGAATCGGCGTTCGACGTGGCGCTTGAGGCGCCCGACGGGGTTTTCTGGTACGCCTACGCGCCTTTCGGGCCGGCGCTCGCGGCGGGCGCGGGTGAGCCGGGGGATGCGGTTTTGTATTATTTCAGACGGTGCAAATAAGCCGAAGCGCTATTCCTCGCTGTCGTATTTCCGTGCGGAAAAACCAAGAGATGGCGAGTGCGTGAGGTTTATAAATTCCTGGTCAGGTGAGTGCAGCTCTACACATACACAGGTGTCGTAAACAGTTTTCACGAGAAGATTTCGTCCAGCTCTACTTTCCCCGCAAGCTCCTCGTGAGTTCGGATAATATCGTCCTCGTTTGCAACGAGCTGGATCGCACGGTTGACAGCTTCTTTATCGGTTTGGACATCAAAGATAGTCCGGAGTTTACGGATCGCGTCTATATCAAGTTCGATCGTCTTCTTTGTAAGAGCCATATCAACCATACTATATCGCTTTTTATATGGGAGCACAACACGCAGCTAAGCCGCAGATATTGTGAGGCAATGCGCACTCTGGAAGAACCTCATAGACCAACGGCAGCCACCGTGTTGAAGCGACATCCCACCTGGCGCGCCCATGGTACGGGTACGAGAAGCTCGCGTTTGATAACGCGAGGACTTGCGTTCAAGCACATTGCTGGCGCGTGGGCTTCGGGATACGCGGGTCCCTACGCCACGCGCGACCGTGATTCAAGAAAACGATTTAGTCTGGTTGATGTAGATTTTTCAATCGCACTGTCTTTTCTACACGTTTTTCCAATGCAATCTCGCGCACGAACTTTTCTCAAAAACATTTTTTAGTGCCATCGGCTTGAAACCTCGCCTGTGTCCGCGCGAGGTGACTCTCCATTGAGCAATCTTGGTCTCGATTTCAAAAACCGGCGGCATCGAAAACCTCGCGCAGCCGAGGGCAAATGCGAGCTTCCGCAAAAAATCAAATGGCACTGTACTTGCTCTGCATTTCGCCTGAGCGAGGAACGGGAAATGAACTTTCACGAACTACATCAGCGGGCGCTTGAAGCCGCACGGAAGTATTTTCAGGCAGAAGCAGAGCTGCTGGATCTCATCCAAAAAATCGATGCGTGCAAAGGTTTTCGAAACCTGGGACACACAAGTCTATTTTCGTGCGCTGCCGGTGAGCTGAAACTTTCCGAGAGCACGGCGCTCAACTTGATCAACGTCGCGCGGAAGGCGGTCCAGGTGCCGGCTTTGAAAACCGAGATTCAAAACGGAAGGCTTAGCGTATGCAGGGCGCGCAAAATCGTACCGGTGCTGAATGTCGAAAATCAGGCCGAGTGGATAGAAAAAGCCAAAACGCTGCCGACGCGAAAGCTTGAAAAAGAGATCGCAAGAGTTGCGCCGGGTGAGGCTTTCGCCGAGCGCGTTCGCTACGTCACCGGGAGCCGCGTAAATCTGAGCCTTTCTCTGGATGAAAAAACTCTTGCGACGATGAAGCGCGTTCAAGACCTGGAAAGCCAAAGGACGGGACGAGCGGTATCTCTTGAAGAAACGATGGCGGCGATGGCCGCTGCTTATATCGAAAGAAACGATCCGGTCGAAAGAGCGAAGCGGGTATCGGCACGAATGGGGAAAGCCGCCACGAAAGCAAGCCGAGCGCCCGTGATGGTTCAGACCAAAGCGCCGGAAAAAACCAGACCAAAATACGCGGATGTCACGCGGCATATGAATTCCGTCAAAACTCAAGGTTACCGTCGGACGATTCCGGCAAGCGTTGAACATCAAGTCACCCTCAGAGACGGTGCCCGATGTACTGCAGTCGATCATAGGGGAACGCCCTGCGAGAACGGACGCTGGACTCACATCCACCACCTCAAACCCGTGAGTCAAGGCGGCGCAAATACACTCGAAAATCTTAGGGAACATCTACGGCCCTATGTCACCTGCGCTTACGAAGCTGATTTTTCGTTTAGACGAGGAGGGCGCGTCGTGATCAATACGGGCAAATGTGGCGGCTAACCTGTGCAGGCCGCTGCGCGGCCGTCCTGCGAAAGCTCGCTCGCTGGCTCGCCGCGCTTTCTCGGACACCGCATCGCGATCAAAACGCGACGTCAGTCGCGTTTTGCCGCGATTCACTCCTCGCTGTCGTCCGCGGCTTTAGTCTTACCGCCCCCACCATTGACCTTATCGGCGGCTTTTCGTTCGCGATGGATGTGGTCTTTCAAGATTTCCTTGTGCTTCTTGAGCTGTTTCTCGATTTTAACGATCGCCGCGTCGATCGAGTGGTACATGTTTTCCGTGCGCGCCTGCCCGAAATAATCGATGCGCGGGCCCTGGATGCGCAGATCGGCCACGTGCTCGTCGCCGGCAAGATAGAAAACCCAGTTCGCCTCGACCTCGCCTTTGAGAAATTTCAGGATCTTCGCGGTCTTTTCGTTCACGTGGGTCTTGAGAGCCTCGGTCGCGTCCATATGCTTGAAAGTCATGTTTATGTTCACGGCGCACTTCCTTTCAGAATACTTTTTTGCGTTTGGATGAGGAAAGAATACCGAGCATCTCACGATATTTTGCGACGGTTCGCCGGGCGATGTCGATGTTTTCGGCCACGAGCAGCTCGACGATGCGCTGATCCGACAAAGGCTTCGCCTGATCTTCCTTGCCGACCATCTGACGAATCTTTTCTTTCACCGTCTCCGACGCGACGTCGGCGCCGCCGTTGGCCGCCGAGATGCTGCTGTTGAAGAAATACTTTAATTCGAACGTCCCGACCGGAGTGTGCATGAACTTGTTCGTCGTCACGCGGCTCACGGTGGACTCGTGCATCCCGATGTCGGTCGCGACGTCCTTCAGGATCATCGGTTTCAAAGCGCTCACGCCTTTTTCAAAGAACTCGCGCTGGTGCTTCACGATGCTTTCGGTGACCTTGTAAATCGTTTTTTGGCGGTTATGAATACTGCGGATCAGCCACACGGCCGACCGCAATTTATCCTGGATGTAATCTTTGGTTAAACCACTGCTGGCTTTCACGCCGCCGTCCTTCAACGCCTCTTTTTTCGCGTTGCTCAAAACGTTTTTGTAATAGCTCGAGATGCGAAGCTTGGGCATGCCGTCTTCGTTGAGCGAGATGACGAACTCGTTGGCCACTCTGTAAACGTAAATATCGGGCGTGATGTATTGGGTGTTGTCGGACGTCACGAACGAGCGCCCGGGCTTGGGCTCAAGCTCCAAGATGACCTTTGTCGCCTCGATCACCTCGTCGTACGTCACGCCGAGCGCCTTGCCGACGTGGGCGTAGTTCTTCTTCTCCAAATCAGAGAGGTGGCTTGCGATAATCCTCTCCACGAGCTCGTTGCGCGGCTTCAGCAGCAGGGCCTGCGCCATCAGGCATTCCTGCAGGTTCTGCGCGCAGACGCCGACCGGGTCGAAGAGCTGCATGATCTTCAAAACTTCCCCGGCGTCCTCGGGGTCCATCCCCACTTCCGCCGCGAGATCGGCGACCGGCACGAGGAGATACCCTTCGTCGCTCAAGTTACCGATGACAAGTTCGCCGAGTTTTTTCTCGATGTCGGTGAGTTGCGACAACCCGAGCTGCCACCGCAGATGGTCGTTGAGCGTGGTGGTCTTCGTGAGGATGTTCTCGAAGCTCGGAAGCTCCTCGGTGTTCATCCGCGTGCTCGGCATCGAGGCGTTCGTATTGAGTTCCTCGATGTAGGAATCCCAGTCGATCTCTTCCTTGCCCGAAAGCAGCTTCTCGGGCTCCTCTTTGCGTTCCTGAAAATCTTCGGAAGTAGTCTGCTCACCTGGAGGGGCGTCGACCGTCGGGTCGCTCGAAGCCGTACGCTCGCTGGTTTCGAGACCTTCGGGGTTATCGGTGGTTTCGACCGCTTCCTCGAGAAGCGGGTTTTCCATGAGTTCCTGGTTCACGACGTCGGCCAGCTCGAGACGGTTAAGCTGAAGCAGCTTGATCGCCTGCTGAAGCTGCGGCGTCATCACCAGCTGCTGGCTTAACCTCAGACTTTGTTTGATCTCAAGAGCCATGGATGTTTAAGACCCTGTGTGAAAGCTTACAAACGGAAGTTTTCGCCGAGATAAGCCTCGCGCGCCCGCGGGCTCTGCGCGATCTGCTCGGGCGTTCCATTTTCCAAAATTGTACCATCAGAGAGAATGTAGCCCAAATCGCAAATCCCGAGAGTTTCGCGAACGTTGTGGTCTGTAATTAAAATGCCTAGTCCCCGGTCTTTAAGCTTTCGGATAATACCCTGGATATCCGCCACGGCAAGCGGATCCACGCCAGCAAACGGCTCGTCGAGCAGAATAAACGCCGGGTCTAACGCGAGCGCTCGCGCAACTTCGACGCGCCGGCGCTCTCCTCCGGAAAGCGTGTACGCGAACTGTTTCGAGACGTGCCGCACATTAAAGTCCTCGAGAAGATGCGAAAGCTGTTCCCTTCTCCGCGCGTAACTGAACCCTGTATTTTCAAGCACGGCCATCAGATTGTCTTCCACCGTCATCTTTCGAAAAACCGACGGCTCCTGCGGAAGGTAACCCACGCCCAGCCTGGCACGCTGAAACATCGGAAGCTGCGAGACGTCCTGACCATCGAGAAAAACCACTCCGTCATCGGGCCGCACGAGGCCCACGACCATGTAAAACGAGGTCGTCTTTCCGGCGCCGTTCGGGCCGAGCAGGCCTACGACCTGCCTCGACTCGACGCTGAAGCTCACGTCTTTGACCACAGCGCGCTTGCCGTACGCCTTAAAGAGGTTTCGCGCCTCGAGCCTTCGGGTCTGTTTCTGTTCCTTCATGGTATGCGTTGGCCTCTGTCACTTCGACGACGTTGGTATCGCGATGCACGATGATCGCGTCACCCGTCACCGTGTCTCTTTCTTGATACACAGACGGGAACCCCGAAAGAAGAATCTGGTTTTTCAGCGCCAGAAACTCCGCCTTCTGGGCCGTCGCGTATTTCATCCCGGAAATTCCATTTTTTTCGTCCGTCTCGCGGATGAGCACGTCGTCGTATGCCGTAAGGTACTTTAGCACACTGGCCGAGGAATCATAGGACGCTTCCTGACGCTTGGAGCGCACGTAGAGCGAGCCCTGGTTCGACTCGACGAAGCGGTCTTTGTCCTTCATCGAAAACTCCGCGAACTTGGCGACCCGGTCGATACGAGCCGTGTCGGAACGGATGTCGGTCAGGTCTTCCTGTCGCGGCCGCTTGATCCGCACGCGGCATTCGTTGAGCACGTAGATGTCGGGGCCGGTTTTGCTTCCGAGAAATCCGGTGCCCCACAGCCGCAGCAGCTCTTTCTGCGGCGTTCGAGCCTCGCCGTAGAAAGGCTCCTGGGAAGAAACGCGCTGATCCACCGTCGAGTAGTGCGCCCTTTCGGTCTTGAGCCAAAAGCCGTCGGGGAACGTGACTTTCAGATGCCCGCTCATGTCGAATTCGCGCGCGCCCATGCGAAAGACGCCCTTGTCGCCTTCGATGAACGTGATCTTTTCCTCGGGATCGAACATCCGCATACTGACGTCTTCGGCTTCCGCGACGTTGGATTTGTCGAAGACGACGGCCTCGCGCGCGGTCATTTCCCACTGCTTCTTGCCCGCTTCGACCGCGGTGTAGTGCAACCCTTCGATCGTATATTTGATCTCGTCGTTCTTCTTGCGGGTCTCGACCTGATTCTCGATCGAGGTGTACATTCCCCGCGGCTCCTCCTCGGTGGTCTCGATCGCCGCGGGCCGCAGAAACACGACGTCGACGATCACGAGAGCGCAAATCAGCAGAAGAATGTAAAGGTTGGGACGTTTCACGGTTTAGGGTTCGTTGCCCGCCGTGCGGATGAGATCGGCAACCTCGCGGACCGCGCCGAAGCCGCCGGGCTCCTGCGTGACGTAATCCACTTCTTCTTTCACCTCGGAAACCGCGTGCGGCACCGTTGCCGAAAAGCCGACGATCTTAAGCACCGGAATGTCGAAAAGCTCGTCGCCAACGAACGCGAACTGATCGTTCGTGAAACCGGTCGCGCCCCTGATCTTCTCGATCGCGACGAGCTTGTTCTCGTCGCCGAGATACACGTGCTTGATGCCGAGAAACTGCGCGCGTTCGCGCACCGACTTGGAATCGCCGCCGCTGATGACCGCGACGTCGAACCCCGCTTTCATCAGAAGCTTCAAGCCGTAGCCGTCCTTGATGCTGAACGCGCGCGTCCAGCCGGTGCCTTCGATCCACCAGATGCGGCCGTCAGTCATCACGCCGTCAACGTCGAGGATGAGCATGCGGACTTTTTTTATTTTTTCTTGAAGTTCGACTGACAAAGACTTGAAGACCATAATCCGAAGCCTTTCGGAAAAGCCTTTCGGCGGTTATGCGTCGAGCGCGCCTCGAATTCGTTCGAGTTGCTCGAGCAGTTTGGAAATTTCCGCGAGCGGAAACGCGTTGGCCGCGTCACTCTTCGATTCCTCGGGGCGCGGATGGGTTTCCATGAAAAGCCCGTCGATTCCGGCCGCCACCGCCGCGCGCGCCAGCGGTTCGATGAACTCGCGGCGGCCCGACGTCGTCTTTCCGCCGGCCCCGCCCCCCGGAAGCTGCACGGCGTGGGTCGCGTCGAAAATCACCGGCACGCCCAAGCCCCGCATGATCGGAAAGCTCGTCATGTCGACCACGAGATTACCGTACCCGAACGAAGCGCCGCGCTCGGCAAGCCAGAGCCACTGCGGTTTTTTCTCGCCCGTCGCGGCCTCGACCTTTTCCACGACGTTGGCCATGTCCCAAGGAGCCAAGAACTGCCCTTTCTTGATGTTGAGCGCGATGCCGTTGGCGCGCGCCTGCCGCGCGGCCTCCTGCACGAGATCGGTCTGCCGGCAAAGAAACGCCGGCACCTGGATCGCGTCGACGGTTTTCGCGGCGAGCTTGCACTGGCCGATCTCGTGAATGTCGGTCAGCACCTTCACGCCGATTTTCTTTTTCACGAGCGCCAGCATCTCAAGCCCCTTCTCGAGGCCCGGCCCGCGAAACGCGTCGTGCGCGGTGCGATTGGCCTTGTCGAAGGAAGACTTGAAATAAAAATCCCAACCGGGAAAACGCCCGGCGATTTCCTTGAGGCGGCCCGCGACGTCTTCAATGAGACTCTGCGATTCGATCACGCAAGGGCCGGCAATGAAGAGAAATTTGCGTTTCATCGCCGCGCCTTACTTTTTCGCCGCCGCGCGGACGAAAGCGGTGAAAAGCGGATGCGCCGTGAGCGGCTTGCTTTTGAATTCGGGATGAAACTGACACGCGACGAACCACGGATGATCGGCGAGCTCGATCATCTCGACGAGTTCGGCCTTGGGCGCCTTGCATACGCCGCTCACGACCAAGCCCTTGCCTTCGAGCTGCTTGCGGAAATCATTGTTCACCTCGTAACGGTGGCGATGGCGTTCCGAAATCACGTCGCGGCCGTACGCCTCGTGCGCCTTCGTGCCGCGCATGAGGTGGCAGTCGTACGCGCCCAGACGCATCGTGCCGCCCTTGTGCGTGACCGATTTCTGATCTTCCATGACCGTGATCACCGCGCACGGGTCGTCGGGACTGAACTCGTAGCTCGTGGCCTCGCGCATCCCGCACACGTTGCGCGCGAACTCGATCACCGCGAGCTGAAGGCCCAGGCAGATCCCGAAGAACGGTTTGCGGCGCGTGCGCGCGTACTCGATCGCCTTGATCTTTCCCTCGATGCCGCGCTCGCCGAAACCTCCGGGCACCAAAATGCCGTCGACCTGTTCGAGCAGCTCCGTGCCCCGGCCCTTCTGAAGCTCTTCCGAGTCGATGTAAACGAGTTCAGTGCGCGCGCCGTTCATCACGCCGGCGTGGATGAGCGCTTCATTCAAGCTCTTATAGGATTCTTTCAGGTCAACGTACTTTCCGACGATTCCGATCTTGATCTCGCGCAGCGGCCCCTTGAGCTTCGTGACGAGTTTTTCCCACTCGCTGAAGTCGGGCTTGGAGGTCCAAATGCCGAGCTTGTCTTTGATGACGTCGTCGAGACCTTCCTTGTGAAAATTGACCGGCACCTCGTAGATCGTCTTCACGTCGGGCGCCGAAAACACGCAGTCGGGGGTGACGTTGCAGAAGAGCGCGATTTTTTCCTTCGCATCCTTCGGCAGCGGCCGGTCGCTGCGGCAGAGCAGAATGTCGGGCTGAATTCCAATCTCACGCAGCTCCTTCACCGAATGCTGCGTGGGCTTGGTCTTAAGCTCGGTCGCGGCGCCGATGTACGGCACGAGCGTGACGTGCACGTAGAGCGTATTGCCCGCTCCCGCGTCGAATTTGAACTGGCGGATGGCTTCGAGAAACGGAAGGCTTTCGATGTCGCCGACGGTGCCGCCGATTTCCACAATGGTCAGTTCGGCGTCCTTCGCGGCTTCGAGAACGTTGCTTTTGATCTGGTCGGTGATGTGCGGGATGACCTGAACCGTTTTTCCGAGATATTCTCCGCGGCGTTCCTTCTGGATCACCGTTTCGTAAACCTGCCCCGTCGTGAAATTGTTTTTGCGCGTGAGCGTGCAGCCCGTGAAGCGCTCGTAGTGGCCGAGATCGAGATCGCACTCGGCGCCGTCTTCGAGCACGAAGACCTCTCCGTGCTGAAACGGATTCATCGTGCCGGGATCGACGTTGATGTACGGGTCCATCTTGATCATCGTCACCTTGATCCCGCTATTCTCGAGAAGAAATCCGATGCTCGACGACGCGATCCCCTTGCCGATCGAAGAGAGAACGCCGCCGGTTACGAAAATGTATTTTTTGGATTTGTTTCGCGAAGAGTTCGCTTGTGACATGACGTGCTTCAGCTTAACAGATTTTCCTCGAATGCGCGCCGCACAATCTCAAGATCTTCGGCGGTGTCCACGCCGGTGGTCGCACGATCGGCGCTCGCGGCTCCGATCGGGATTCCGTGGAAAAGCGCGCGCAGCTGTTCGAGCGATTCGGCCGCCTCCCACGGGCATTTCGGAAGAGCGGCGAATTTCAAAAGCGTTTCAGTCGTGTAAACGTAAACGCCGAGATGGTGACGCACACAGAGATCTTCGGCCCTCCGCGGGATCTCTCCCCTGGAATAAGGAATCGGGTAGCGCGAAAAATAGACGGCCCGACCGTCGGCGGCGACCAGGGCCTTTACGACGTTGGGATTCTTGAGCGCCGCTTCGTCCTTTAAAGGGGCCGCCGGTGTAGCCATCGGAAAACAGCCCGAGCGCACCAGCTCTAGCGAGCGCTCGACACTTGCGGGATCAAGCTGCGGCTCATCGCCCTGAACGTTTACGAAGATCGCGGGCGCGCGCGATCCGCGCTCCTCGCGCATCTCACGTGCGACATGGGCCACGCGATCGGTGCCCGAAGCGAGCGATTCAGGGGTGAGCGCCGCCTTTCCCCCGAACGCGTGCACCGCGGCTGCGATGCGCGCGTGGTCGGTCGCCACGACGATTTCATCCACTCCTTTTACGCGCGCCGCGCGTTCATAGACCCACTGAATCATGGGTTTTCCGTGAATATCCGCCAGGGCTTTCTCGGGCAGGCGCGTGCTGCCGAGCCTTGCGGGAATCACGATACATACAGACATGCACTTAATGTCAGAAATTCCATCCGAATCGGCAAGCCCAAAGGTGCCTGCCTACTTTTTACGGTGCGGAGCACCGCCAAAAGTAGGCAGGCACCTTTTAGAAAATCATGGCCGCCGAGACGCGAACCTGCTGCCGGGTACGGTCGGCGCTATATATACTGAAACCCGTCTTCTGCGGACGAATGCCGTACAGGAACCCGAAGCGCAGTCTCCAGACGCGCTTTTCCAGACCGACGACCGGCGCATAACCCGCGTACCGAAGCGCCTCTTGCGGCTGAAGTTTCAAGAGCGCATCCGAAATCTTCGCGTTGACACCGGGATCGTACCAACCATCCATGTTCAAGCCGCTCCTGACCATCCAGCCCTCACCCAAGGCGACACTTATCGTGGCATTCACGAATTTTTCGGAATCGATTCTCATCGAGCCGCGCCAACGTTCCGGATCAAAAACGCTCAAGGGGTAATGCAGGGAAAGATCCAGAAGCGGCCCGACGTTCGCCGCAACATTCACGGCTTCAAGGATCTCGTCGAGATCGCTTTTCTCCACTTTTGCCAAAAGAGAATTCACGACGACACTCTTCGCGGGAGGTTCGGTTCGCTTCATGCTAGAAACTGCGACTTTGCGCCGCAAGCCCGTGGACCGGACGGTAGCCCCGCTCGTTTCAGAGAACAGCTGTGCACGCGCACTGGACTCGAACGCGCAGACCGCGACTGCGGCAAGCGCGAGGAGCGTCCAAAACTTTTGCGTGACGTATCTTTTCATAGAATTTCAAAGAAATTACTGAGAAATACGTGCCAAATTCCATCCCAAACCAATAATAAATACATAGTAATAACAACATCTTAGTGTGATCGCGATTTTGGAAGTTCCTGAAAAATGACTATTTTCTATACACCAGGCGATGTTACTCTTCACTATGCTCTTCAAGTTCAGCGACGCCTCCGAGGCCGGGGCCGGACCGTAATGCGCGCGCGGCACTCGCCGTACCGCCGATGTCAGAGCTTCGCTTTCGTTTTAGCGCTAGCACTCGCGTTTTCCTGCGAATCGGTCCGCGGCGCGGAGAAGGCTTCGCCCTCTCCCAAAATCGAGACACGTCGTCCGCGGCCCGAATCCCTCACGCGCCGGGGCTGGGAAGACTTTCGGTCGCCGGTCACTACTGACGCAAGCTACGCGCTCATCGCGGGCGGCGCCGCGACGGCGATCCTCTCGGTTTTCAAAAACCATCTCGACAATCCCAACGCGAAAGCGATCGCCGACCGCAAGCCGCTCGGGCAATTCTCAAAAACGGGCGATCTGTCGGGGCAACTCATCCCCAACGGACTCTACTTCGCGGGGATGCTCGCGCACGGGCTTCTTGCCTCCGACTCGAAGTCCGAGAGCCGGGCATATTTGATGCTTCGAGCGAGCCTCCACGCAACCGTGGCCGCGACGCTGCTCAAGCACACCGTGCGGGAACCGCGCCCCAATAACGGCGGCGACCTCACCTCCTTTCCGTCGGGGCACTCAGCTGATGCGTTTGCGTTCGCCGCGGTCGTTGGCGCCGAGCACGGGTGGTACTTCGGGGCGCCGGCATACGCGCTCGCCTCGTTCGTGGCGTTCAGCCGGGGCAACGACGGCGTGCACTTTTACCGCGACGTCATGGCGGGTGCTACGATCGGAATTTCGTACGGCCTGGGAATCTGCATGCGCGAGCGCCAGAGGAAAGCGGTGAACGGAAACTCGACAGCGGCGGACCGCGAAGGCGTATCGCTCGCATTACTTCCCTTTGACGATTTAAGCGGAATGGCGCTAGCTTTGCGCACAAACTTATAATGGATTTCCGATGATTCCTAACACCGCGCCTCACAGATTTCTCCTGCTGACCATTTTTATTTTCGTCAGCGCTCTCCAGGCCAAAGCCGGCGAAACCACGCGCAAGGAAGTCGAAGCCCCGCGCTGGCACGACATGATCACGAACATCCCTGGCGACTATGCGGCGTGGTGGAAGGATACGTGGCAACCATCCACGCTGCCTGCGTTTACGCTCGTGACCGTTTCGACCGCCGGACTCGTGATTACCGATTATCAGACATGGAAGCCTTTCAGCCGCCGTTACGAAAAAGGGGGAACCTACAAATCGATCAGCGATACGTTCGCCGTCGGCGGCGAGGGTATCTTTCAGTTCGGGCTCGCGGGAACGCTCGCCGTATACGGCGGAATCGCCGGCGACAAGCGGGCGCTCCGCACGGCAAGCCAGATCGTGGAGTCCATATTGATCACGAGCGGCGTGGTGCAGTTTTTAAAACACGCCACAGGGCGCGAAAGCCCAAGTGCCGCCTCGACGCCCACCGGACGCTGGGTCGCCTTTCCCAGCATCAAGAGATACTACTCGCGCGTTTCGCAATACGACGCATTTCCTTCGGGCCATCTCGCGACGACACTTACGACGATTCACGTCGCCGCCTTCAATTATCCCGAAGCGGCGTCATGGATTTACGGGCTGGGCTATCCCTTCGCGACCCTCGTTGCATTCGGACTCGTGGCAACGGGCGGCCACTGGTGGAGCGATTATCCGCTATCGATCATGTTCGCCCATCAATTCGCGAAAGTCGTCACGCGCAACAACGGCAGCCCTGTCGAAAAAACGTCGCTCCTCAGTCCGCGCATGCAGCCGATGATGACCGGGGCGCCGGGCGTGCTTTTGAGTTGGGATTTCTAAAAGGTGCCGACCTACTTTTCGTGGTGTGGTGCG